>JAGTRA010000070.1:3825-5639 GCA_018396935.1 Candidatus Bathyarchaeota archaeon | reverse complement strand
ATATCCCAACAAATTTACCATCAGGTATTTCTAAGGTTACATCATCCACTGCAATCACTCTTTTTTTCTTATCCTCAAAAACCTTTGTTACATGATCCAGGAAAACCCTAACCAATTATATCACCTCCTCTGGCGATAAGCTTATTATCTTTAAGGGAGAAAAAGTACAGGGCTTCTGGATTGAACTCTACTTCGATCTCCGTGCCTTCATGTTTTCTGTAAATTTCTGGAACTAGCACTTTCAGGGGTTCACTAAGCCCGACATCTAAATGCAATATTGTGTCTGATCCTATGACCTCGCTTAGTATTAACTTCCCCTTTAAAGATATTCCCCCAAATTTCCCAAACTCTGTTATAGACAAGTGTTCTGGGCGCAATCCTATTAGTACTTCGCCAGTCTCCAAAAGTTTTTTGATATTCTGCAGCCTTAGCTCAAAGATTTTAGTTTTTAATAACACTTCATCACCTCGTTTATACACGCTTCCGGGGAGAAAGTTCATTTCAATCACCCCAAAATATCTTGCTACAAAAACATCTGCAGGCTTCTCGTAAATTTCTGTTCTATCACCAACTTGGAGAATTTTACCTTCATTAATTATAGCTATTTTATCTCCAAGTGACATAGCATCAAGCGGATCGCTTGTTATCAGAATCACGTTTATACCAATATCTTTCTGGAGTCTGTAGAGTTCTGCTCTCATATCTTCTCTAACCTTATAATCCAATCTCACAAATGGTTCATCTAGAAGTAGAACCATGGCTTCTTTAACTAAAGCCCTAGCTATCGCAACTCTTTGAAGTTCTCCTCCGCTTAACTCGGAAGGGTAGTGGTTTAGTCTATGGCTTATTTTCAAGTATTTTGCAACTTTTTCGACCCTTTTTATAATTTCATCTTTTGTAAGTCCTGAAATAGTTAAGGGACTAGCTATATTTTCGAATGCTGTTAAATGCGGATATAATGCAAAGTCTTGGAATACTACAGCGACTTTTCTTTCGACAGGGCTAAGCTCTGTAACATCTTTGCCATCGAATAATATTTTACCTCTGTCCGGTACTTCGAGTCCTGCTATAAGTCTCATGAGCATGCTTTTTCCAGATTTAGGAGGTCCAAGTATGCAATATAGCGATCTGTTAGGTATCTCTAGGTCAATATCTTGAAGTATTGGTTTCCCATTTAATGATTTAATTACCTTCTGCAATATTATTTCAGGCATTTCACCCACCTACCTGAGGTAAAGTCTTATTATATATCTTCTGAAGAGTATGAGAATTATAATCGGGGGTATGGACCCGATTACCCCCATGGCAGCAAATACGTTCCACAACGTTCTCTGTCCTAGCTTAAGTTGAGGTAGATGTGCTGTGTAGGTTACAACGTTGCCGCCGGCTACCTTTAATGCGAAGAGGAACTCATTCCATAAGAATAACCAGACAAGCGCTGTTGTTGCCGCCAATCCGGCTCCAAGTAATGGTATCAGAATTCTCCTAAACATCCTCCAAAATGAATAACCATCAACTCTTGCGGCATCGTCAATGCTTTTAGGTATTTCGTCAACGAATCCCTTTATAAGCCATACTGTTAACGGTATTGAAAATATTGTGTAGGTCCATATCAGGGCGAAAAATGTATCAGCAAGCCCAAAGAATACCCAATACGATACGATGGGTAAAACTACGGCAAAAGGTGGTAACATCCTCAATGTCAGGAGTATAAAGAAGGATCGTTCATCATTCATAGGAGCCCTTGAGAACCTTGAAAACCCATATGCAGCTAATAAGCCGAGTATTAGAGCCAAGATTGTGGCTGTTGTAGC
>JAGTRA010000070.1:0-3815 GCA_018396935.1 Candidatus Bathyarchaeota archaeon | reverse complement strand
TTAAGCTAGTAATGAAAGTCCAGCCCGACTTTGTGACAAAGATCCTTTGGTAACCTTCTAAGGTTGGCTTGAAATCAATAAATGGCACTATCTTTGGAGGTATGGAAAAAACATCAACTAGTTCCTTGAAGGATGTTATTATTGTTAGGTAATATGGCGCTAGCACCCATAACCCATAAATGGTCAATCCAATAAATACCAATAACTTCTTCACGTCCATTACTCTCTCCTCCTGAGCATATTCCAGAAGAAGTATGTTATTATTGCTGCAATAATCATTGTCAAGAATCCAAGTGCTGCCGCATACCCCACATTTCTGTAAGAGAAGCTTTGCACGAATACATAATATCCTATAATTTCGCTTGCAAAGCCAGGCCCTCCTTTTGTTATCATTATAAATTTGTCAATGGTTATATACATGAAAATTACCCTCAAGATCGCTGAGACGAGTACGGCATTTCTTATAAACGGCCATGTGACAACTCTGAACGTAGTAAATGGTGAAAGTCTGTCAATTTCAGCAGTTTCATACAGCTCTACTGGTATGGATGATCTTGCCGCATAAACTAGAAGGAGCGGTAGTGGCGTCCACTGCCAAACATCTATCATCATCAATGTTGTTAGTGCAAGGCTTTCGGATAACCACCCAACTCCGGGAAGCCCCATGTATCGGAGGAAACAGTTTATGTATCCTTCAGGGGTAACCAGCATGAGCCATATTATTGACACAACGGCCTCGGCAAGGCACATGGGCGTTATGAATAGTATGAGTAACGTGAACCGAATAGTATCATTTTTGATGTAATTTACTAGGGCTAGTGCGATAATCATTCCTAAAAAGACCTCAATGAAGGCCCCAATTCCAACATAGTATATCGTTCTTAGAACTGCACTATGTAATCTGGCGTCATAAAGCATTTCTAAGAAGTTTCCTAGTCCAATAAACTCTGGAGAGCTACCTGGAACATATCTGTGAACGATGCTGTATAAGAGCCAAATTAACACATAACCTACAAGAGACCAGATTACTATTGTCGCAGGTAACTGTAAAAAAATAGGGATGGAGGAGCCTTTTCTTACACCCATTGTGGAGCACACCTCTTTAGACAAAGAATCCGAATTCGACCATTTTGTTATAGAAGTCTTTCCAAATTCCTAGATACGTGTCTTTTCCTAATAGTCCCATGTATTTATCTCTAATATCTTCCCAAGCTGCGGCTGCATCGCTTAAGGCTTTCCTTGGATCTTTTCCTGCTATTACTTGCTGGACCTCTCTACCAAGGGTATCCGCATACTCTGTGCATCCAGGTATGCAGGGCATGGGGAATGCGTTCTCCAAGTTCCTCCTTCCCCCTTCTAGATGCAGGAGTACGTCTTCATAGCTCGGGAATAGTGAGCCTGTATGTGGCCACTCCGGACTCGGCTTCTTGTACGGATTGCTCTCCATATAGCATTTAGCTCCAGCCGGGCTCATGTGAATCCACATGTATGGATCCATTCCACAATCCTGGTCTGCACAACTCCATATGCTATAGTGCCAGTGGGATACATGATATGCTACATAGAAGGCCGCTAGCTTAGTTTTTTCATCTATATAATTCGGGATAAGCCAACATCTATTATAGGGGGTCATGGCCTTATGAACCACTTTTCCTAATTTCGGATCGGCATATCCAGGCATTAGTCCATTCCTTAAGTATCCCTTGACAGGAGGTTCTTGGGCCCATTCATTTATGTCTATCCACCAAATTTGTGAGATAACTTTCCCTCCTGTCCAGTATTCAACAGTCTCAGCACCTCCAATACTCTCAGCTCCCTCTGGGAAATACGGAACGAATTTTTGAAGCATCTCAAGCGCGGCCACAGCTCGATCCTGCGGGTAGAATGGCGTAACCATGTCTCGGTCCCAGTAATTTACTCCATAACTCGCCGCAATATTAAACCAGAAAGCCCAGCTCCAGTCAGGTGTGGCCCAGAAAAGCGCCGGCCAAAGTACCTCAGCTCCGGGAATTGTCCTATCATCTGGCAATACTTTTTCAGCAAAGAATTTACATTGCATTAACCAATCATCCCACGTCTCGGGTGGAGCGACAAGAGGTTTGCGATCTGGATGCCACTCTTTGTAAGCACTCTTGAATTCCTCTTTCTCGTAAAATGGCCAGAGATAATTCCATAAATGAACGTCCCCATCAAATAATACAAGATATCTCTTTCCCTGATAAGTTGTGTAGAAATCGTATATGGGGGCCATTTCTCTAAAGTAATCTTCGACACCATAGAACATGTTGTAATAAGGATCTAGCACTTCGACCTTTCCTGTTAAGACGAAGTCTGGTAAGTAGTTGGGATTTATCATTATTAATGGATAATCCCTTGAATTCGCGTCCAGAAGGCTGGCGGCCTCCTCCCTAACTACTGGCAAGTCTACCAGTTTACTAGGCCCTATCTCCACCCCTACCTCATTTCTTAGCAGATCTGCATACCATTCTATTATCCTTCCAGCCCACGCGTCCACCATCATTTTAACCTCAGCGCCCTTAAGCCTATCATAAAGCCAAGGATTCCTTACCCCGGGAGGCAGTAATGGAATCTTCTCTAACTCCGGAGCGGCTACTGTTGGAGCAACTTCTTCCACCCTTTTCTCGACCATAGCTGAGCCTAAGAAGTAACCTCCCCCTAATCCTACTGCAAGACCTGCTATTCCCGCACCAATCATTTTTAGCATGGATCTTCTACTAACTTTTTCCGCACACATTCTCAGTCTCCTCGAAAAATATTATTTTCCGCTGAAATTTAAATCTTTGGTTAAATTTTATTCATGGTTTTTGCATAAAACATAGCATAATAATTCTAATTGAGTGGTGTGATCCATTATCGTCAGCATCTCAATTAGGTCATGTGGACTCTTAATCACTAATGAAAGTTTAACAACTTTACCTGAGAAAGGGCCATCTTAGCATATTTTTAGGTTCTTTTGAAAGTACTGTGGACGTCAGAAATCGAATTCGATTCTGCCGCATTAAAGAAGTAATGCAAGTGGTCATATTTTGAATAAGCCCCCCTCACCTACAAATGGGTTCGTGAGTTTTTCCACGCGGAGCACGGTTGACGGCCCATGGCCTGGATAAACTACGTAGTCGTCTGGAAGTGTGAATATTTTGTTTAAAATAGAGTCGATTAGGCTTCCAAAATCACCTCCCACCAAATCAGTCCTTCCAATAGAGCCCGCAAAAAGCGTGTCTCCAGTGAAGATGTAGCCATCCGCGACAAAGCAGATGCTTCCTGGGGTGTGGCCAGGGGTGTGTAGAACTCTAAGCTTTAGGCCGCCTATGTCTATCAGATCTCCCTCTTCAATTAGTCCATCGGGAGGCGGAGGCTTTGGAATGGATAATCCTAAGAAACTTTCCGCGTCTAAAGGCGCTTGAAAAAGTATTTCCTTATCTTTTTCGTGGATGTAAAATCGACAATTCAAATCTTTTCTCAAATCATCAATTGCGAGGACGTGATCGAAATGTCCATGAGTCAGGTATATCCCGGTTATCTCCACGTCGTGTCTCGCTACAACTGACAAGATCTTGTGCGGGTCGCCCCCGGCATCCACGATAATCCCCTCTCCAGTTTCCGAGTTGAAAATCACGTAAGAATTCGTGTCAAGCGGGCCAACCACAACTCTCTTTACAATTAACTCCATCGAATTTTTGCTGGCGTATGGCGGCTATTTAGTGTTATGATAAAGTCAAAAATTCATAAGAAGTATTCGAGGCTCGTCGTGCCCGTTATCTTGTTCACGTCTATTCCAAGCGCGCCCAAGACCT
>JAGTRA010000069.1:1676-5662 GCA_018396935.1 Candidatus Bathyarchaeota archaeon | reverse complement strand
TGCTAGATTTATGCCTTCTTTAGTATCTTTCATACATCTTAGTAGTTCACGAAGGGATTCCTTAGGAGTCCTATTTGTTGTACTAATAACGCATTCTGCGTAGTACTTAGCTAGAACATTGTAGCATGCAATTTCCTTCACCAAGAAGGATGATGGTATATCAACTACGCGTTTACGTAGTGTAACGAGATCAGCTTTAACGTAGATGTTCTTCTCCTTTACCGCCAACTTAGCGAGAAATCTTCCAGTGAAACTACTGAGGAACCCGGGGTAATCGAGAGTTACAATAATCCACACTATGAAGTCCAGTAAGCCACGATCACCGATCACCGGTTGGAATAGCAAGAGAAACCTTCTTAGAAGATAGTAGGGTAAAAGCGAGAAGAACTCTACGAGAACCCATAAGGGTCTAAGCTTTTTAGGTATACTGATCCCATAATAGGGGTTTCCGTATCCCCTAAACGACGCGAATAGCGAGAGAAACCTTGCAAGAACTGAAGCAAGCAGGTGGGAACCCCTAAACCATGAAACATAAGCATAAATACCACGCGAATACAAGTAGCTCCTTAGAAGCCTAGCAAGCGTGCTTTTACCAGAGCCATCTGGTCCAATGAGATAGATTGCGAATGCACGATGGGTATTCCTCACAACAATTCACCACCTCCTCTCACAGTCGTACCTATCGCCTTCATTGCATGCGATCTCGGCTCACACTATTTCCAGAGACCTATATGCAATCCTCATATTGCGAGCTGTTCGTCTCCTTACTAAACACCTAACACAGTACCTTACAGTAGTAATTACGCTGAAACTTGCCTTAATAACCGTTCCCCACCTTTAACATACAGTCCCAAATTGCTCAGTACTCTCCACTCATAATTTCTCACAAAACGCCCTTTCTGTAGAAGAGGACACTACTCATCAGCAAGAAGCCCGATCTTGGGGGTCACGTGAGACGTGATGCTATATTTCGATCAACGTTCATATCATTACACACGAATCGGCAGATGTAGGCGATGTGCTCAGATAATATCCTTCACATGGTAGGGTTTAGAGGCTTTAGCAAAATCAGTGAAATAAAATTTATAGTGCTCAGAATCAGCCTTTCCTTTCTAAGACATATCTGGTATTTAAGGAAAAAGCCTCCAATTTTTATATGCTTTAACGTCTCTATGGAAACTGCTGTGTCAAAACATCACTCTCTAAAAGGCAAATGAATAGCGTCTACGCACACATGATCAACCCCAAAGATGGCTCCCTCACGTCGAAGGGCGTTACTTTCTATGTTACACTTATGACAGCTTTAACAGCGCCCCTACCTTTCAGAATACCAGATCCGTAACATGAGTCTGATGCTAAATTCAATACCACCCCTTTAGGAAATCTTTAAGGCAAGTTATATAGTATATATCTTGAAAGATGCACATTAGCCGCTTAATTATTACTTTGTCTAAGCACAATTAGCTCTTGAGCTTTTGTACTAAGACCTACGTGCTTCGATAAGATTTCTCGAACTAGATCTAGTAAGCTATCCACTATTTGACTCAATTAGTTGCTTCATTATTTGCTGATTCGTCTCTTTCACGCTCTGCCTAGACGTATTTATATAGAGTAGTTTATTGAGCGAAAGTCTTTTTGAGATCAATAAAAGTATTGTGCGTTGAAATTTGAGGTAGTCATCTCTCTCAATGAAACTCTTTCTTCGAATCCAGCGATGTTTCAACTCGATGTCCTCAGCGTCTAGGAATATTATCTGCGCAGGACCTAAGTACATTAGTTTCTGCAGGAAAGTTGTAGCAAAAGAGCTTGGTCTAAGTGTAAACCCAGTAACCTTGCTTAGATAGAGGTGGTTGGAGATCGTGGCTGGAATGTACTCTTCGACTAGTATAGTATAGCCGAGCTTTAGAGGAAGATATATGCCAAATAAGAACTTTAACGAAATGCTAATTATATCTAGGCCTAGCCATAGCTTAAAAACTCTCCTGCAGATGTGCGGTTTCTCTTCGATTAAAGCCCTTATCGGAGATACATCATCTCTCTTACCAATAAGCATCTTAGCTAAAATGATGGTTAAGAAGTAAGCGATAATATGTCCTGTCTTCAGAAAAGATAGCTTAACCTTAGTTCCCTTACGCTTCAAGTTCGAAGCTAGTATCTTCATCTGAGTTGACTTGCCAGATCCAACCGTGCCCGTAAAAGCTATTATACTGATTTTATCCAGTACGCGCTTAGACATGTTTGCGCCTTTTCGCGAAGGACCCTGGATCCATATCACGTGCTTTCTATCAGGCATAATACACTGTGCAAGGTATGTTTCAACAATAGAGATCATATACATCAGCACACGCCTTCCTAATTAATGGAGTAACCTTGTATTATCAACCGGGTGTTTAAGCGATGATCTGAAAGTAAAGCCATAAGGATAGCTCAGTATCTCCATTCTATCGATCTCTGTTAAAAACCCCGCGTTTGGTTCTCTCCAGCAAATCACCGAAACGTTGTACCCTCTCTTCACAAGCTCTCTTCCAACTACACGAACTAGTTTACCAAAACCACCCCGTCTTCTACCGACAAATATTTCGCTAGTGATGAAGCAGATCTTCATGACTAGCCCTTCACTAGCCCTTCATGGAAGTTTACGAGTCCTGAATGTTTAAAAATGTTTAAATACTGTTACATTATCCTCTTGACCAGCTTTTTCAGTTTCGCGGAAGCTAGTTCCGATAGTTGTGTATAATGCTATGATGCTTCATAAATGAGCACCTAGGGTTTCTCTTATGCGTACTTTTCGTTTTAAACTTAAAATTGCATCAAACCTTTTTCTACGCATATGATGCGCAACGCGAACTATCCACATTTTGAGAGGAAGAGTTATGCGCGTTAGGATACTTCCTTGAATAAGCTCCGATAGCAACCAGTTGTCATATCATGAAATGTAAAAGGCCTCTGGAGAAATCGCCTTCAACCGCCTCTGGCGTTTACCACTTACTTTACCGATGTTCTTGCCATTATTCACTCAAGTCTCTCGTGATCAACATTCTCTTTAAAGTGAATCCTAATCCTTTTAACCTATCCACGTAAGCCCTGTAGCTCGACATAACAGAATCCGAACTTGAAACTATACTCTTGAGTTCATTTTTTTCGAAGACTAGTAGACTCTTGCCAGTTGAACAAGCCAAAAATTTCTCCCCCTCGCTTAGCATCATGTGATAATTAAAATTCTCCTTGAAACTCTCTATATATAGAGGATGCCATGCTGTTAAGTCCTTAGATGCTACTACTGCTTGAGGTGTACCCAAGGTAGCAACGTAAATACCGTTACTTAACCGCTTTAAATCGCACATTTGGGCTACTCTTACTCTACTACTAAGCCATTTGACGAAAACGAATTTCCACCTACCACCGGGCAAATAGTAAATACCAACACCTCCTCTTACAATTCCACTATCCATACCGAAGACTATCATATCCTTTAAGGGCTCTATGGGGACGAATTGCCACGGGCCTCTGTACAACGGTTTCCAAGTGATACCGTGGTCGTCAGAAAAGGCCGCTCTGATCGGGTTTCCATCGCCTAGCGTGACAATAAGCTGATCCCTATAGGGATCGTAAGCGATACAGTGGAAATGCCCAGATCTCTTATCAATTTTAACATTGGTGATCAGCTTTCTCCAATCGACTAAATTCCTTGATGAATAGATTGCAGTGGGGGGTTCGCCGTACTCCTGAATGAAGACTTCATCATCAATGAATGTCGCGTGCCAGAAGAAATTGTTGGGGTTTTGAGTTGCAAGCACGTTTTTGGCTCCACGTTCATTCACTAGAACTAACCTATTATCGATACTCAGTAATAGGCCTCTATTGTCAGCATAAAGGATAAAACCTTTCTCGCCTCTAAACTCTCTAAGGTTTTTAAGAGAAGCGAGTTCAACATCGTACTCTCTTAATATAAGTTTATTGCCTTCTTTAAGAAGAACTAGGATGAT
>JAGTRA010000069.1:0-1666 GCA_018396935.1 Candidatus Bathyarchaeota archaeon | reverse complement strand
GATGATGTCTCCCTGAAAAGCAGCACTTAAAGCGTTAATGCGAATGAGCTTCATATCGCTCTTTTAAGCTTTCTTTTCTTAAGCGCTCCAGTTATCTAAGGCTCGATGCCAGGGCTATAGAAGACATGGATGTACTCACTATCACAGCTAAGATTAAAGTTCGTCAAGAACAGAAAACCTCTACCAATCTCTTCTTAGCGTCCTCTATGCTAAACCTTCTCAGTACAGCTTCCCTAAGCTTGAGGCCAGCGTTCATGACATCATTGCTGGACATAGCGAGCAGAGTTTCAATTCTGTCAACAAGCCCATCAACATCCCCTGGTTTGAACATGAACCTTTCGGCGAGTGTTCCCCCAACAATTTCGGGAACACCGCCAACTTTAGAAGCTATGGGGATCGTCCCAGTAAGCATAGCCTCTAGGACCGCATATGGTAATGGCTCCTCACATATAGATGGAAATAGAAGGGCATAACTTATGGAGTAAAGCCTTGGAACCTCCTCATGCTTAAGATAAGCCAGTAAATTGTATGCTTTTTTAAAACTTCTATTTAACTTTTCGATGATTAATTTATTCACATCCTTAAAGGCTCCTGCAAGTAGGAACTTTACATTTAAATTTCGTTTTAAGACTTCTTGAGAGGCCCTTAAGAATACATGGAAGCCTTTAACGTAGCTATCTCCACCTAAATATAGGAGGGTTGGGTCGCCTAAGTTCTTCTCGACCAAGGGTATGTTGGGCAATGGATTGTAAATGACCTTCAATTTTCCTGTTAGCTCTGGAGCCAACTCACTTATGATCTCGGCTTGCCTTTTCGAAACGCATATTACTGCATCTGCATCCCTAAGCCAAACCCTACACAGTCTGTTCACGAGTGAGGTGAACCCTGCAAATAGTGCTCTCGCAATGCTTCCATGCTCTAGGACCTCGAAGCTTACTGCGTTGATACCGCTTCTTACATGTTCGCTAAAAACAATGGAGTTATAGGATACTGGCTGGTAGTCATGGAGATGGACAATTACCCTCTTGCCAAGCTTTTTCGCAATCGGTATCAGGGGGTAGCAGTACCTGGGAATATATACGATATCGGAACTGCTGATAAGCTTGCGGAACCAATGCTCTTTAGTCAATATTGAGCAGTTGAGCCAGAGCCCATGCTTATCCCTTATGCTTAAGAGACTTGAATAGACATAGCGAATTCCACTAAGCTTTTCCGGCTCTCTGGTACCATGAACAACTGTTAACTTAAATCCCGCATCCCGAAGAAGCTTAGCTATGAGGTGAGAAGCCAATACACCGCCTGTACCGTCAGGCCACCAACGCTCGGAGATTACTGAAATATTCATAATTTCATTAATTTCATAATGCAGTTATTCCTCTTGTTGTCTCTCTATCTATTGGTGTGACGAGTTTTACATTAATTAACGCACATATGTACATTTCGTGATGAATTTCGTGATTTTTGAATTATCCCTTAGGATTGAGATCTAATAGAAACATTGTCTAAATGTTTCGCGATATAGTAGAATACTCTGGTATTACGAAAGTACCTAAAGTATTCAATAACATCCTCACAAGTTAAGCCAAATGATTTGAAGTCTATCGTAATTTTATAAGTCAAAAACAACTAGAAGAGCGTTCGTCAATATATGAGAGAAGCCCTCTGT
>JAGTRA010000007.1 GCA_018396935.1 Candidatus Bathyarchaeota archaeon | reverse complement strand
AGCCAGGAGAACCATTCGGCGCCATCATTGAGAAACTTGCTCTTAGAGGAGACCTGCTTGTACCTTTACCATACACCGTTAAAGGCATGGATATGTCTTTTAGCGGTTTACTAACCGCCGCTATATCACTTCTTAAGAAGGGTGTTTACCGCCTTGAAGATCTTTGCTTCAGTCTACAGGAGACGGTTTTTTCCATGGTTACTGAGGTAACTGAAAGAGCTTTAGCTCATACAGAAAAAAAGGAAGTTTTAATAACTGGTGGAGTAGCCGCCAACAAACGTCTCCAAGAGATGGTTAGAAGTGTAGCCGAAGAGCACGATGCCAATTTCTGCGCTGTTCCAAGCGAATTTGCAGTAGATAATGGAGCCATGATTGCTTGGACCGGTATATTGGCTTTTATCCATGGAATTACAACACCGATTGAGGAAAGTTTTGTGAGACTTCGCTGGCGTCTCGATGAGGTTGATGTTCCATGGGTGAGCTAAGTCAACCTGTTTTAATTAAAAAAGGTGCTGAGGCTTGCCTGTACCTAGCGAAGTGGTATGACCAAGAGGTGATAATTAAGAAGCGAATGCCAAAGAAATATAGGCACCCCAAACTGGATGAGCAGATAAGGATTTACCGTACCATTCATGAATCCTTGCTTATACATGAAGCCAAGAAGGCTGGTGTCCCAACACCGTTAGTCTTCATGGTAGACGTTAAAAACTCTACGATTATAATGGAGTTTATCCGAGGGTCACAAGTTAAGCATCTCCTAGGTATTGTTTCAGTGAATGAGAGACTAAGCTTATGTAAGAAAATAGGCGAATTAATTGGAAAATTACATAGTTATGGGATAATACATGGTGACTTAACAACTTCAAATATGATTCAAGCTCACGATGGTAAAGTGTATTTTGTTGACTTTGGGTTAGGTGAAAAAACAGTCGATCTCGAAGCTAGGGGGGTGGATCTTCACTTATTGAAAAGATCGCTCCAAAGCACTCACTTCAAGTATGCTAATGAGTGCTTCGAAGCAATCATTCAAGGTTACTCAAGAGTTTTTGATATTGGTACTGTTAGAAGTGTGCTGGATAAGGTTCGTGAAATAGAGCGAAGAGGTCGCTACGTTGCTGAAAGAGGGTAACCTCGATGATGAAAAGGTTTTATGCCTTCAAAATTTTGTAGAAAGGTAGGTAACGTTAATTAATTGGACTCAAAACTAGAAAATTCTCATCATAACATAAACGTAAATATCGTGATTGCTATGGGCTTTCCGCTTAAGGGTAAAGTTATTTTCTTCGCTACAGGGAATGTTAACAAGTTTATGGAAGCTAAAGCTGTTCTTAGTGATTATGGTATTGCTGTAGGAATGCTTCGTTTAAAGACGCTGGAGATTCAAAGTGAAGACTTAGAGGAGATTGCTAAAATCAGCGTTGTAGAGACTTTCAGGAGGTTGGGCTTACCTGTGATAGTGGAGGATGCTGGTCTATTTGTTGAGGCACTAAATGGTTTTCCCGGCCCTTACTCATCCTATGTTTATAAAACCATTGGAAATGCTGGTTTACTTAAGCTTATGGAGAATATAGCGAATAGGAAAGCAATTTTCTACTCTGTAGTGGCTTATTTGTCAGAGGAGCTGGACTCCCCCGTCTGTTTTAAAGGAGAAGTTAAAGGCGAAATAACTACCATAAGTAAGGGCGCCTGCATGGGTTTTGGGTTCGATCCAATTTTTAAGCCAGAAGATAGTGAAAAAACATTTGCTGAAATGTCCATACAGGAGAAGAACCAATACTCCCATAGAGCAAAGGCTCTTCGTAAATTTGCCGAATGGTATAAAAGCTTTCAAAAACAATAATTCTTAAATATCTGTCTACCTCTCGCTCATAAGAAGTCTAAAGGAAAGGATTACGTATGCCGAAAAAAGAGAAGGGTAAATCTCATTCAACGAGACCTATAAGCAAGCGTCCCCCAAGCTGGTGCAAATACCAGCCTGAAGAAGTTGAAGCTTTGGTAATTAAGCTAGCTAGGGAAGGGCATCCTCCAAGTCGCATAGGCACAATTTTAAGAGATCAATATGGCATTCCTTTAGTGAAGCCGATAACGGGGAAAAGCATAACAAAAATTCTCGAGGAAGCAGGGCTTAAGCCCCTCATTCCCGAAGATTTAGAGAATCTTATAAGGAAGGCTACACGACTCCTAACCCATCTTGAAAAGCATAGAAAAGATCTCCACAATAAGCGAGCACTCCAACTTGTAGAAGCAAAGATTCACCGTCTTTCCGAATACTATAAGCAAAAGGGTGTTCTTCCGCCTGAATGGAAGTATGAACCTAAAGTGGCCTCTATAACTTGAGTCTTCTTTAGTTTTTGATTTAACGCTTAATTGCCATTTTTCGGTTATATTTTTTGGTAAGGTGATGGTTATAGGCACAAGTTATTTCTCAGATTTTCTAAACTCTGTACTAGAAGCATCAAAAGTTATTTATGAAGCTGTGAGCGAAGATTTACTGATACATATCTACTCCCATTTAGATGCCGATGGAATAGCTGCTGGCGGTATAATAGGGAAAGCTCTTCAACGGCTTGACGCTAGGTTCAGAATAAGGATAACCCAGTGGGTTGACGATAAATTAATTGATGAAATAATTAGGGAGAAGCCTCCAATAGTCATTTTTACAGACTTAGGGACAGATTATGCAAGCTTGCTGAGTAAGAAGGTATCCGACATTAAAATAATTGTTTTAGATCATCACCAAATAGGTTGTACGCCTCAAAGCTTTTTATGTGTAAACCCACACATTTATGGAATAGACGGTGCAAAGGATATCAGCGGATCTGGAGTAGCTTATTTTGTCGCCAAAGCCTTGGATATCTCTAATGTTGACTTAGCCCCCATAGCTGTTGTCGGTGCGCTCGGTGACCTTCAGGATAAATATGACCAGCGTATGCTTGGAGGTTTAAACCAAAAAATAGTTGAAGATGCCATAAACGCTGGCCTTTTAACAGTTGAAAAAGACCTTATATTCTTTGGCAGAGAAACTAGGCCTATTCATAAGGCTTTAGCTGCAACTACAAGTCCCTTCATTCCAGGAATTAGTGGCGCAGAAGATAAAGTCCTAGATCTTTTAGCCAGCTTAGGTATACCGCTAAAACATGATGATAAGTGGCGGGCGCTAAGAGACTTGACGGAGGATGAGAAAAAGCGTTTATGCTCAGCCTTAGCGGATTACTTGCTTTCAAAGGGATTACATTGTGAAATTTCAAACCTTATAGGGCATGTTTATACATTGACCCGTGAGGAGCCATGGACCCCGCTTAGAGATGGTAGAGAATTTTCTGTTTTGCTCAACGCTACCGGGAGAATGAATAAATCTGGTGTTGGCGTAGCTATATGCATGGGTGATAGAGGCAAAGCCTTAGAAGAAGCTAGCAAAATTCTTGAAGATTATAGGAAAACCATTAATAAGTATCTTGATTGGGTTACAGAGAAACCGGGGCGTATCCAAGAGCTTGAGTATATTTATGTGGTTTACGGTGGAACGTATATTGACGACAAGATAATAGGCGCTATTTCATCAATTTTATCGTCAAATTTGCCAAATCCTGAAAAACCATTAATCGCATGTTCTGATGTGAAAAATGAGGGTATAGTAAAGGTTTCTGCAAGAACTACGGATATTATGGTTAATAGAGGTTTAAACCTAGGCGATATCATGCAAGTAGCTGCTGAAAAATGTAAAGGCAAGGGTGGAGGCCATAACATAGCCGCTGGGGCTCAAATCCCAAAGGAAAAAATTGAAGAGTTTATAAATCTAGTTAATGAACTTGTGAGACGAAAATTAGCTGGCGAGGAAATTGGAGGCTGAAATAGTAATTAGATATGATGATGTTGAAATGGCAGAGGCGGTGGCTTCAGCGGTATCCCCTGATAATTTTAAGGTTCCTAGAGGGTTAAATGTCAAAACAATCAGGCGTAACAATGAGGTGTTGACCATGATTAAGTGTAATAGAGGTTTTCCAAGCTTTATAGCGACAATAGATGATCTGCTCTTTTGCATATCGGTAGCTGAAAGAACTGTTCGAACAATAAAATAGTTCTTCATAAGCTAAATATGAGAGAGATTTTCATGTTAAAACTCTGATGGGAGAGAGATGCTTGACATAAAATTAATCCGTGATAATCCACAACTCGTCCGAAAGAACCTTGAACGTAGAGGGAATCCCAAATACTTAACGTTATTTGATGAGCTTATGGAATGTGACCAAAAATGGCGGCAAACTCTTAAGGAATTGAACAATCTGAGGTGTGAGAGAAACGATATAACCGTCCAAATAGCTAAGGCAAAAAAGCAAGGTGCAGATGTTTCTGATCTTGTTTCCGTAGCGAGAGTTATTGATAATAAAATCACTGAATTAGAGAAAGAGGTGAAAAATTATGAGACAAAGATCCGGGAATATCTACTCAATCTCCCTAATCTCCTCCATGATTCCGTTCCTACAGGTTTCAGCGAGCTTGAAAATGTTACTGTAAAAACTTGGGGAGAAATCCCAAAGTTCGATTTTTCAATTAGGGATCACATAGACCTAGGTTTAAGTTTAGACATAATGGATGTTGAAAGGGCTGGTAAAGTGGCTGGTGCTAGGTTCTTTTACCTAAAAAATGAGGGTGTATTGCTTGATTTAGCATTGATAAACTTCGCTTTGGATCATTTAATAAGTAAGGGCTACAAACCAATAGAACCTCCTTTTCTCATGAGACGTAAAGCCTATGAAGGCGTTATTGCCCTCAGCGACTTCGAAGAAAACTTGTACAAAATAGAGGGCGAGGACTTATATCTAATCGCTACTTCAGAGCATCCTATTGCTGCTATGTTTATGGATGAAGTCCTAATGGCTGAAGACTTGCCAATACGATTCGCCGGGGTGAGCACTAATTTCAGGAAAGAAGCTGGCGCTCACGGTAGAGACACTAGGGGAATTTTCCGTACTCATCAATTCAACAAAGTGGAACAGTTTATATTCTGTAAACCAGAAGAATCATGGATTTTGCATGAGGAGCTTTTGAGAAATGCTGAGGAAATTTTCCAGAAACTCGGTTTACCATATAGGGTAGTGAATGTATGTTCAGGTGAGATAGGTGCTGTAGCTGCTAAAAAATATGACTTAGAGGTTTGGATGCCTGCTCAGGGAACCTATCGAGAGGCTGTTTCATGCAGTAATTGTACGGACTATCAGGCAAGACGGCTAAACATCAAATATAGAGAAAAGCCTGGCGAGCCTCCTAAGGGTTTTGTTCATACATTGAACTCTACGGCATTAGCTACAGGAAGGACAATAGTTGCCATCCTTGAGAATTATCAACAAGAGGATGGCTCTGTTGTTATTCCTGAAGTTTTAAGAAAATACATGGGTGGCATGACTAAAATTGAACCTAAAAGGTAAAGCTTAATATTTCTGTTGTTGAGTCATTCTCGCTATTAAGTGAGGGACTTTAGTGTCAACGAGAAAGGTTAGAGATAAGTGGCGTAGCAAAGTGTGGTATATAGTGCAGGCCCCGCCATACTTTGGTAATGTTGAGTTAGGTGCTATTCCGGCAGATGCTCCTGAAAAGTTAATAGGCAGGGTTGTGGAGACAACCCTATATGATATTACTGGAGACTTCTCCCATCAGTACCTTAAGCTTTACTTTCAAATCACTAGTGTAGAGGGGAAGACTGCCTATACCATTTTTAAGGGTCACGAGTATGCAAGAGATTACTTGCGAAGCCTAGTTAGACGTAGAACAACCAAGGTTGATGGCATCTTTAATGTAACGACAAAAGATGGTTACCAGTTCAGAGTTTCGGTATGTGCTTTCACTATCTCAAGAATTAAAACATCTATGGAACATGCTATCCGTATGATTATGGAAAAAATAGTTAGAGAGAAGAGTGCCGCTTTGAATATGGATCAATTTGTTCAAGAGATGGTCCTTGGAAAAATTGCCTCAGATATTTATAATGAAGCTAAAAAAATAGCTCCCCTTCGTCATGTAGGCGTCAGAAAGTCAAAACTTTTGACGCAAGTGGTTCAGCAGCAATTACAGGAGTTGGTCAATAAATCATAATCTTGCTGTTGGGTTATGTCTTGTCTCCTGTTAACGTTGTGATCTATGGTGTTGGTGAGATAGGCGGAGCTATAGCCAAATTCCTTTTGGAGAAACCTGGTGTATCCATCACTGGAGCTGTTGATATAGATAAAAGTAAGGTTGGCAAGGATTTAGGTGAAATTTTAAACATTGGGTATAAAACTGGAATTAAAATATCAAGCAATATTGACGCCGTCCTTTCAGATGCTAAAGCTGATATCGCCATTCACGCTACTACTTCATACCTGAGAGATGTATACCCGCAGATATGCGAGCTTGTTAAATGGAACTTAAATGTCATATCGACATGTGAAGAACTATCATATCCCTATATTTCAGAGCCTGAACTTGCATCTAAGCTAGATAAACTAGCTAAAAAGCATAGTGTGGCAATTCTCGGTACGGGTATAAATCCAGGTTTTATTATGGATACATTAGTGATAGCCTTAACCTCTGTTTGTCAGAAAATTGATAAAATAAATGTTGTTAGAGTCGTGGATGCTTCGAAAAGGCGCTTATCCTTTCAAAGGAAAATAGGCGTAGGTTTAACTCTTAAAGAGTTTGAAAGAGCTGTTACAAGTCAGAATATAACAGGTCACATAGGTTTAAAGCAATCCATAGCTATGATAGCTTCTGCCCTTTCATGGAATCTTCAAGAAGTTCAAGTTAAACCCATTGAACCTGTAATTTCCGCTACTCCCATTGAATTTGGGGATTACCAAATCCTGAGGGGTCAGGTGTTAGGTATTAAGCAACAAGCTATAGGTGTTATAAATGGTAAAGAAAGTATACGACTTGAGTTTCAGGCGTATCTAGGTGCGGAAGAGTATGACGCTATAACAATTCATGGGGTTCCCGAATTGAGACAAAAGATTCAACCCTGCATCCATGGGGATATAGGCACGGTAGCAATCATAACAAATTTCATACCAAAGATTTTGAGCGCGCCGGCTGGGTTACTAACAATGAAGGATTTGCCCTTACCCTCTGCATTTTTTGGAGAGACTTTCCGTCAATTTAAAAGCTTAAAACGTAAACGTTAAGAAATGCTTTGCTCTACATGACTGTGAGGGTAGGCATGTTATATCGTTTCGTTCACCCAAAGGGCTCTTTAAAGCTAGAAGAGCTTATTCAAAATGTTAAAAATTTGGAGAAATTCCGAAAAGCGGGCGCGATCGCCATGTTTATTGGAGTGGTTCGCGGCGAAAACCTTACTGGTGAAATTGTTCAGAAACTTGAAATTGAAGCTTATGAAGAAAAAGCTGATGAAGTCTTGGCTAGCATATGTGAAGACCTTAAAAAGCGAGAGGGTATTATGGACGTTCAAATTCATCATTTTTATGGAGAATTTAACGTAGGCGAGGACCTTGTCTATGTCCTCGTTGCGGGTTCTCATAGGGAGAACGTATTTCCGGTTTTGATGGAGGCCGTCGAAAGGTATAAGCGTGAAGCTCCAATTTTCAAAAAAGAGGTCGTTATTGGCAAGGAAGGTGATATAAAATCTTATTGGGTTTCTGAAAGGAGAACAATCTGAGTAGGGCTTACTAAAGGGTTATTAGCCTATTGTTATCCTTATAGATTCTGGAGATGAATAGTTTGGAGAAGAGAAGTTATACATGGTTTGAAAGGAAGCGTCAAGCTAAGGCTCTTGACTTAGCTCAGGAACAGATAACAAAAGCGCTGGACACTGTTGCTCTCCTTAATGAAATAATGCAAAAGATGGTCATAGGCGCTGAAAAAGAGGCTATGTATTGTATAGAAACTATTTTTAAAGTTGAGGGAGAGGTTGACAACCTAAGAACTGAAGTCTTTAAGGAGCTTTCAAAAGGTTTTGCTCTTTTTACAGAATATAGGGAGGATATCATGCATCTCGTAAAGAGACTTGACACTCTTGCGGATCACGTGAAGGATGCAGCTAGATGTGTAAAGATGCTTGAGGGCGTCAAAGTCCCCAAAGAGTTGTGGGAAACCGTTGCCCTTATGACCAAGACGCTAGTTGATTGCGCTCAAGCTCTCAGGGGAAGCATAGAAAAAATTACAGCTGATCCTCCAGAAGCTATTAGAGGCGCCAAGCTTGTAGAGAGAATTGAAAGGGAACTTGACAATGAATACCTGAAGGCTAAGAGCCTATTTATAAAATATGCGCAGGAGATGCATAGTGGTGCTATTGTAATATTTGACGACCTGATAGAGTTCATCGAACATGCTGCAGATATTTGCGCTGACACTGCAGATTATATAGTGATTTTAGCAAGCCGAGAGTAGGTTCCTTTTAACTACAATTGAGAATTAAATGTTCTGTTTGCCCAACAGTGAAACTAAAGTATGAAATTGAGGTAACCGTTAAGAAATGAATAGGTTTATAAAGTGGTTTTCAAATTTCAACATTGAGAAGGAATTAGAAAATTGGATAAAATCTCTATATTCTTGGCCTTAATTAATTTAATTGTTGCAACTGGCCCAATGCTAAGCATTCTTGTGATTTACATAAGTAACCCGATTGAGGTCATTGTTCCATCAGAAGTTCAGGGATTAAGTGAAACTCTCGGGTCCTTTGGAGGGACATTGCAAACCATTGAACTTGTCAATGTTACATATAATCCAGACTCACGGACGATTACTTTACTCTTTAGCGTTATAAGTGGTTTGGATATAGACTTAAGAATTGATAGTATAACAGCTGATATTGTTTGTGCTACACATGGTTATACGTTAGGCCATGCGTCGCTAATGTCTCCTGTTACTTTAGTTCCCCATATAAAGTCATATCTAACTGTTCAGTCTCATTGGACTTATGAAGCTGAACAGCACATAAAAGGTCAACATAATGGAGAGAGCACCATTAACGTTAATCTAGCAAACATAGCGGTGAATGTTGACGGCGTGGTCATACAAACAAGCCAGCCAGTAACGCTAACAAATATCCCCATAGGATCTTTGGAGGGATAATTATGCGTGCAATTAATTGGCTCGGTTTAATTGGAGGCGTAGCGTCTATTGCTCTAGTAGTTTTATCCCCCTATATACCGTGGTGGCGGCTTACTGTAGGCGAAGATCTATTTGTAGTCAATACTTCACCCTTCAATTTTAATTTTAACTTTTTAGGCTCATCCTTTACGATACCTGTGATATTAGCCCTGAACTTGTCAAGCATCCTAATGCTATTGATCAGTGGCATGATCATGATAGTGTACTCTTTAAATCCATCAAAAACTTATTCTAAGCGATTGCTATACTTCGCATATAAGAAACCAATGTATTCAGTAATACTATTTCTAACAGGAATAATCATCTTAACTTTAACTCTTAATCTAATGTTTAACTTCAATATACCCATCCATGGAGACTCTCAAGTGAGCATCAGTAATGTTGCGCAAGCAACAACCATAATCCTTCCCGTAAAGACAAGCTTCTACTGGCCTCTCTGGTTCGCTATCCTCACCGCAATAATGTGCATTGCGGCGAGGATATACCATAAAAACATCAAATAGCCGGTCTGATAAACACCTACGCCTAAGAATGAAAAGCTACGTGATGTGTTAACTTTTCATGTTAATTATGTTTTGAGAAAATATGCCATATAAAGACAAAATATCAAAACTGCGTAGCGAATTAGTAGACCCCTCGCCGCCCTCTCTGTCTCCTACACGAAGCCTTTTTTGCAAACTGAAATGAACAAAATTGTTCTCATTCACCAATAAAGAAAGGTTGATTAAAAAGTCCCCTCCCCCATTCAGAATGGTCTCTTGGCTTAAAGTCAGACTTCTGAAAGTTCAGGGAATGCATTGCTGGTTTAAAGCATTTATATTTTGTCGATTACCCGACATATTTTCTAGTTTATATCCTTCCCCTTTCACTAAGGAAAACTTGCTCACTCGGCTTCTATTGCCAAGACCGCATTGGGATGCCTTCTTGCCATGTCAATCTCGTGTGTGACGATGATGTCTTCCTTCCCAAATTCCATCATCCACTCATCGATAAAAGTTGAATGCAAACGAAAGGGTTGAAATATATCAATTCCCCATTCCCAAGTAGATATGCGCCATTGCCAATCCTCAACCATCTCAAGCGAAGGCAAATAAGCATAAATGGCGATCCTTAATCGTACGCATCTTATCCCCTATTAGGCTTTGTAACAACTACCAACAAAAAACAACATCATGCAGGCACCTATAATTCACCAGTAAATTAGTGCGGGGGGTGGGATTTGAACCCACGAACCCCTACGGGACAGCCGCCTCAGGGCTGCGCCTTTGACCTGGCTTGGCAACCCCCGCGCTTTCTGTTTTTATTCTTAACTTTGGGTTAGAATTAAATTTTCCCTTAAAACGAAGGCATCTTATATCTTAGGTCACTTATGGAAGTTTTACTCTAAAGTCTTCTTTAACCACATTTAAAACAACATTTGTGACGGTTCTCTTCACATAGGGTATGCTGAGGGCTCCTTTTATGAATCTATCTAATTCAGCTCTATCTCTAAATTTAGCGATAACAGCTATATCAAAGTCTCCTGTTATGTCATATACGCATATAACGTTGTCCATTTTCGAGATTTTCTCCTCAACTTCCATGAGGTATTTTCCCTCAGCTTGTATGAGTACGATGGCTGTTAAGTCATATCCAGCTTTTGAACTATCAATTATCGCTGTGTATCCACGTATAACTCCTGTTTCTTCTAACTTTTTAATGCGGTTGTAGGCTGTTCCAACGGATATATTCAGTATGCTTGAAATCTTGTTATATGACAAACGGCTGTCTTCTTGAAGTAGCTTGAGAATCTGTTTATCAATGTCATCTAGAATTATGTCCGTCAACCACTTACCTCCAAATTAGCTTTGTAACCGTTGAACATTTGTTCATTAGCTGTCTATTAATATAAATGTTTTTTTATCAAATGGAAACATTTATATGCTTTTTTGTAATAAAATGCGGAAATTGTTGAATGTAGGTGAGTCTGTTTGGCAGATATAGATGCTATAAATAGGGCTAAGGAATTGCTTAAAAAACATAACGTCAGATGGGTCCACTCAGCATTCGTTGATGTAAGAGGATTACTACAGGATATGATAATACCTGTAAGGGAGTACTTGGAAGGTGATGCCTTCATATCTGGAATAGGCTTTGATGGTTCATCTGTGAGGGGTTTTAGATCTATTGAGGAATCTGACATGAACTATATGCCTGACCCAAAAACCTTAGCTATCCTTCCATGGACCACTGAAGAGAGTCAGAGAAGCGCTATAGTTCTAGGTGATGTCCACGAAGCTTACGGAGGAGGCCCTTCAGAGGTCTGCCCAAGAGGATATGTAGCTAAGAGAGCCGTTAAATCAGCTGAAGAGATGGGTTACAAGGCTTACATAGCTCCTGAGTTGGAGTTTTTCCTATTTTCATCAATTGATCCTACCAAACTTGTATGGGATCTTTGGGTTAGCCCCAAAGGGGGAGAGGGAGACTCTTGGGGCGCTCCAAGAGTTGTTCCACAATCTCCTGAAATAACTCCTGGAAATGTTGTTTTAAGACCTAGAGAAGCCTACTGCCGTCCGCCACCCGACGATACTACTATAGAGTATCGCAATGAAGTATCATCAATTCTAGAGGATTATTTTGGATTTAAAATAGAAAAGCATCATCATGAAGTTGCCACAGCTGGACAGGTTGAAATAGACTTCTCATACGGTGAACTTGTGGAAACTGCGGATCGCGCTATATATTACAAGTTTGTAGCGAAAAATGTCGCTAAGAAATACGGACTAATCGCCACTTTCATGCCTAAACCGGTTTACCTTGATAACGCAAGCGGGATGCATACGCATATTTCCATATGGAAAGGTGCGAAAAACGAGATGTATGATGAAAATGATGAATATGCAGAGCTTAGCCAAACTGGCAGATATTTCATTGGCGGCCTTTTAGAGCATGCTAGAGCCCTCACAGCCGTCTGCTGTCCAACAGTAAACTCTTACAAGCGGTTGGTGCCAGGTTTTGAAGCACCAATATACATAATGTGGTCTCGTCGAAACCGATCCGCTCTTATTCGCATACCAGTATATTATAGGGGACCGCAGTATGCCCACTTAAAACGTATCGAATATCGCGGCGCCGATCCTTCATCTAATCCATATCTAGCCTTCGCTTGCCTCTTAATGGCTGGTCTGGATGGTGTAAAAAAGAAAATCGACCCAGGCGATCCTGTTGACGAGGATGTCTACAAAATGACCCCTGAAAGACGTAGAGCCCTAGGGATAAAAGAGCTTCCAACAACCCTTAAGGAAGCTATCGAGGAGATGAAAAGTGATGAAGTAATCCATCGTACATTAGGCAGCCACATATTTGACTCTTTCATAGAGTATAAAACCAACGACTGGAACCAGTACTGTCTCTACGTAACACCTTGGGAAATAATGAAATACTTGGATTACTAAAATATAAGTATAAGGAGATGAGGGAAATGAGAGCTTATATTTTTATTCAAACAAGGCCCGGGACTTCTGAAGAGGTTGTTAAACGTATAAAAAGCAATGTTAAAGAAGTTGTTCAAGCTGACTCTATCTATGGAAGATTCGATGCTGTTGTTATTATAGAAGCAGCTAAACTCGAGGATATACATGAGATAGTCTATAAAGTTATAGAAAAAGATCCAAACATTATCCACACCGAAACCTCGCTAGTGCTTTCAAGTTAGAAGGGAATGAAATGTCCCAAAGCAAAGATTTAAGAAGGAAAACTATACGCGCTTTTGTGCTTGTTACGATGAAGCCTGGGACTTCAGAGGAAATCGTTAGGTCAAGGCGCATTAAAGGGGTTAAAATGGCCAACTCTGTTTTTGGGAGGTATGACGCAGTAATAGTAATCGAAGCCAATAATCTAGATGAGCTTAAGAAGATAATTTACGAAATGGTTGAGCAGCATCCTAATGTAGTTCACACCGAAACACTCATATCCATATTCCATCCACCGCCGGAAGTTATAGCATAAAACATCTTCATTTTTTAAAATTCGAAGTGTAAGCTTTATATTACGTATTAAAAGCGGAAACCATGAGAAATATCCTAAAAAGAGGCGTTCCATTTGAAATATGACGCTATCCTCATCTTAGACTTTGGAGGACAGTACTGTCACTTAATAGGTAGAAGAATTAGAGAACTTGGTGTATATTCGGAGATAGTACCCTATAGTATATCTCCTGAAGAAATCAAGCAGTTGAATGAGGAATTCAACATTAAGGGCTTGGTATTATCTGGAGGGCCCTCTAGCGTTTTAGAGAATGGTGCACCAAAAATTAATCCAAAAATTTTAGATCTAAATTTGCCAATTCTTGGAATATGTTATGGGCATCAACTTCTTGCTTATATGGCAGGTGGAGAAGTTGCTCCCGCAGGGAGGAAAGAATATGGTGTTGCTTACGTAAACATCAATAAACCCGTCGATATATTAAAGGGCTTAGGGAGCGTTGAAAAAGTTTGGATGAGTCATGGTGATACCGTTTTCTCTTTACCTCAGGATTATGAGGTGCTGGCTTATAATGAAAACTGTCCTGTAGCTGCTTTTCGCCATGGGCAAAAGCCCATTTATGGCTTACAATGGCATCCTGAAGTCGTTCACACTGAACATGGTATGCAAGTATTTGTAAATTTCCTCTTTGAAATTTGTAAATGTGAAGCTAATTGGAGAATGGAGAATCTTGTAGATAAGCTTATAGAAGAAATAAAAACCGAAATAGGTTGCGGAAAAGCCATAATAGCATTGAGTGGAGGCGTAGATTCTAGCGTAGCGGCAGCTATAGCGGCTAGGGCTATAGGCGATAGATTGACTGCGGTATACGTAGATCACGGTTTTATGCGGGAAGGAGAGGATGTATTCATTAGAGAAGCATTCCAAAATTTTAACTTAAACTTGTTAATTGTGAAAGCTAAAGATAGATTTTACAATAGGCTCAAGGGCGTTACGGATCCTGAGGAGAAACGTAAAATCATCGGGGAAGAGTTCATCAGAGTCTTCGAGGAAATAGCTGAGGGAATAGGTGCTGAATATCTTATCCAAGGGACGATTTACCCAGATAGGATAGAGTCAGGTTTCAACAAACTTTCTGATAAGATAAAAAGTCACCATAACGTTGCAGGTCTACCGACAAGGACGAAATTCAAGAAAATCATTGAACCATTAAGAGATCTATACAAGGATGAAGTTCGAAAAGTAGCTACTTTAATCGGTCTTCCAGAGGAGCTTGTCAAGCGTCAACCATTTCCAGGACCAGGTTTAGCTGCTAGGGTATTAGGCGAGGTTACTGAGGAGAAAGTTGAGATTGTAAGGAGGGCTGATGCCATAATTAGGGAGGAGATAGAGAAAACAGAGTTTAAGAACCATTTATGGCAGTATTTCGCTGTTTTAACGAACGCTAAGTCTACGGGAGTGAAAGGTGATGCTAGAGCTTATGGTTATGTGATAGCGATTAGAGCCGTTGAAAGCTGCGAAGCTATGACTGCAAGTTTCGCCCGACTTCCATACGAGTTACTTGAAAAAATATCCACAAGGATAACGAATGAAATCCCGCAAGTAGTAAGAGTTGTTTATGATATAACTCATAAACCACCTGCAACCATAGAGTGGGAGTAAGGGTTCTGAGTTAAGTAGGAATACATGGTGAATTGTTACTTTCATTCCTACTTAACTCTTCCCCCTCGGTTATTTTCATCAGTGTTAAACCCAAGAAGAAGAATCAAACTGCTGACTACGGCATCGTATCTTTGCTTCTCATTTAATCAACCAGTTCGTAAAATGTTTTCACATATTTAGGGTTTAACACTGATGAAAATCATTATGCCACTTCAAAAATAATAAATTAATTTTGTGCTAAGTTGTTTCTTCTTCTTGGGGTGAGGAATCTTGAAGGCCTTAGTTCTAGCAGGAGGGTTTGGAACTAGACTTAGACCCTTAAGTTGTACACGTCCTAAAATCCTGTTTCCGATACTTAATAAGCCGCTACTTTACTGGATGCTTGAAAAGATGAAAGCAAATGATGTTGATGAAGTTATAATGGCTGTAAATCGTCAAACAGCGTTCCAAATAAAACAATCTAAACTCCAAAAGAGTGATATAAAAATCAGTTACTCTTTTGATCCACCTGGTAAACCCCTTGGTACAGGTGGTCCCGTAAAAAGGGCTGAGAAACTTCTTAGAAACGATGACTTCTTAGCTCTAAATGGGGATATATTTACAGACATCAACTATGCCGAACTTATGAAATTCCATAAAAAAGTGGGGGCTATAGCTACCATCGCCCTTCATAAAGTTGATGATCCTAGCCGATATGGTGTAGCGGAACTTGCTGATGATGGTAGAATTCTAAGGTTTATTGAAAAGCCTACTGCTAAGATGGCGCCATCAAACTTAATTAATGCTGGGGTTTATGCTTTTAATCCAAAAATTTTCGAGTACATACCAAAAGGGCGTAAGGTTTCCATGGAGAGAGAAGTTTTTCCAAAACTTTCAGAACAAGGGGCTCTATATGGTTATGTTCACGATGGTTTATGGTCTGATATAGGTGAGGTAAAGGAGTATCTCCAAATAAACTTGTATATGCTTAGCCTTTACTCCTGTGATACATGCGCCCCTAAGCACTTTGATAATGTGGAATTGAAAAAACCGGTGCTCATAGATGATAAGTCATTCGTAGGCAATGACTCAATAATTGGGCCGAATGTTATCTTGGGCTCCAAGGTTTACGTTGGAAGAAATGTCCAAATAAGAAATTCAGTTATTATGTCCGGTGTAGAAATATTAGATAATACTGTAATAGATGGAGCTGTTATTGGAGAGAATGTTAAAATAGGTAGAAATGTTAAGATAAACGAAAGATGTATAATAGGAGATTACGCAATAATAGGTGATAACGTCTTCTTAGGAGAGGGAGTGAGCATCTGCCCTGCAAAAGAGGTCTTAGAAAGCATATCTTCGGCGATATTTAATGCTAAATGTTGGTGATATGATGTTTATGAGACTTTTTGGGACCAATGGTATCCGAGGTCTTGTAAATAAAGAGTTGACTCCTGATTTAGCATTGACTATCGGCAGCGCTATTGGAACATTTTTTAATAGCGGTACAATTGTTGTTGGTCATGATGCGAGAACTAGCAGTCCAATGCTCGCTGAAGCTGTGATATCTGGATTAACTGCTACAGGATGTGATGTCCTTTTTGTTGGTATGGCGCCGACCCCAACAATCCAGTACGCTGTTAAAACTCACAAAGTTGATGGTGGGGTTATAATAACTGCGTCTCATAACCCTCCGGAATATAATGGAATAAAAGTGCTTTGGAATGACGGTATCGAAATATCCAGAGAGCAGGAAATCGAGATTGAAAACATTTACTTTGGGAGAAAAATAAGCTATTCAAAATGGGATTCTATTGGAGGAATTCAGCCTTTAAGCAGCATTATTGACGAATACATCGAAGCTATTACACAACATATAGATGTCCCAAAGATAGCTACTAAAAGTTTTCACGTTGTGGTTGATGCTGCAAATAGTGTCTCCGCTTTAACTATCCCAAAATTGCTAAGAATTCTTGGTTGCAAAGTGACCACTATAAACGCTGATATAAATGGAACCTTTCCAGGTAGACTGCCAGAACCGCGACCGGAAAATCTGATCGAGTTATCTAATGTTGTTAAATCGGTTGGTGCTGATTTAGGTGTGGCTTTTGACGGCGATGGTGATAGGTCAATATTTGTCGACGAAACTGGTCAAGTACACTGGGGTGATAAAACATTCGCAATAGTCATAAAGCACTTCTTGTCTGCTAATCCTGGAGCGAAAATAGTTACACCAATAAGTTCATCGACATTAATAAAGGATGTTGCCGAAGCTTTTAATGGCGAGGTAGTATGGACAAAAGTTGGAAGCGTGACAGTCTCGCATACCATGAAAAAGCTTAATGCCATGTTAGGTGGTGAAGAGAACGGCGGAATATTTTATGGCCCTCATCAGGCGGTAAGAGATGGTGGAATGGCAGCAGCTTTGATCCTTAATATAATGGCTGAAACTGGTAAAAAATTATCAGAAATGGTGGAGGAGCTTCCGCAGTATTATCTAGAAAAAGGAAAAGTTGACTGTCCTAATGAACTTAAAGTTCAAGTTCTTGAGAAGCTACTTGAGGATATGAGAAGCCTAAACATAAGTACTATAGATGGTGTTAAAATTTGGTTTGAGGACAAGAGCTCTATTTTGATAAGACCCAGTGGAACCGAACCTATATATCGCCTTTATGCTGAGGCTAAAACTGCTGAAAAAGCAAGAAGCCTAATTCGTGAATATGATTTAAAGCTTAAAAGCATAATAGCCTCTTTAAAAAGCGCGAGTACCAATTAACCTTTTATAGTTGGGGATTTCCCTATGAGATCATATCCCATCGCTGAAGAATTTCTTAACTCTAATCAATTTGAAAAGAACACTATAAGTGTAATCGGCTGTGGGAGAATAGGTATACTGCAGGCATGCCTTTTTGCGGATGCGGGTTTTAAAGTGTTATGTACCGATATTGATCCATTCATGGCGGTTAGCCTTTCTAAAGGTAAAGTTCCATTCCTAAGGAACGAGTTAGCACCAATTATTTCGAAATTGATTGATAATGGTAAATTATCCATTACAAATAATCTTGAGGAGGCTGTGTCTAGAAGTCGATCAATAGTTATCACGGCTCCTGTTAGTGTCGATGAAAGAGGTAGAGCCGATTATACCTTAATCGAGCGGACACTACGGAGGATTTCTTCCCACTTAAGGAGAGGTACATTAATAATTATTTCAAGTGTTCTTGGGATAGGTATTACACGATCTCTAAAAGAGCTTATCGAGCAAGTTTCGGGTATGAAAGCAGGATTGGATTTCTTCATTGCTTATAGTCCCATACCTTTCCCTGATGAACAGAACCTTGAAACAATTAAGCGTCAGAAGCGGCTAGTGGCAGCTGATGATAAGAATAGTCTGGATTCCGCCATATCTTTGTTAGAAGCGATTAGTAAAGGAGGGCTTTTTGCTATAGACAATTTAATGGTTGCAGAAGCTGCTGTGCTTTTTAACATTGTTTGCAAGCATGTGGGGGCAGCCTTAGCTGAGGAATTTAGCTTGTTTTGCGAAGAAGCTGGTTTAGATTATAGCTTTATTCGTCCATTTATAAGCTTAAGCCAAGAATACTTAAAGCCAACGTTACCTATTGATGACCGTCTTGTTTTCATCCTTTTGGAAGAGGCTGAAAATCTGAATATAAAGTTAAAGGTAATACCTGCGTCTTTAGCGGTGAACAATACATCCTTAAAACATTTTGTCAAACTAGTAGTGGATGCTCTTAAGAAATGCGGAAAAACATTGAGAAGAGCAAAAATAGCTATCTTAGGCGGATCTAGAACTCCAAATAGCATAGATACGCCAAAACCAATATTTGACAAACTTATTAGTATGCTGGCAGCTAAAGGTGCAAAGATAAAAGTTTACGATCCTTTCCTATCAGTTAAAGTTGCTGTTAATATTCCTAACATAACCGTGGAGAAAAGTTTGAACAAAGCAATAGAGGGGGCAGATTGCTTGATAATTCTCACTGGGCATGAAAGCTTAAGGAGGCTTAACCTAGATAAAGTAAAGCTAATTGCTAAAATGCCTGCTGCTATTGTGGATTTGGAAGGCATAATAGATCCACATAAAGCTGAAGCAGCGGGTTTTGTATACCGAAAGCTAGGGAGAGGTGTATCAAAGACATGAAACCTATAGGTGTCGCTGTTATAGGCGCAGGATTCTGGGGCAGAAATCATGCTAGAGTCTTTAAAGAGCTTGACTGTGCAGAGCTTGTAGCAGTGTGTGATATAAACAATGAAAAAGCTAAAAGTGTTGCAAAACAATTTGGCGTCAAAGCATACTCTAACGTAGGGAAGATGCTTAAACGAAGTGATATAGAAGCTGTTAGTGTATGTACTTGGTCTACAAGCTTAGCTAGGGAGGCGTTAAGAGCTCTAAAGGCTGGAAAACATGTCCTAGTTGAGAAACCTATGGCTGCTAACTCAAAGCAGGCTGAAACGCTTATAAAAACTGCAGAAAGTGAGAAACTGCATTTGACAGTAGGCTTTCTCATGCGCTTTATCCCTGGAGTTCAACTCACTAAAAGCTATATCGAAAACAGGAAGATCGGGGATATTGTATGTGCCACATCAAAGCGTGTATCTCAGTGGCCTGAGCGTATAGGTGATGTGGGGGTTGTGAAAGATCTCGCTAGTCCTGCACCTG
>JAGTRA010000068.1 GCA_018396935.1 Candidatus Bathyarchaeota archaeon | reverse complement strand
GCTTAGAAGATACTGACCACTCTCCTTATCTATTCTAAAGTGTAGGTTGGGGTCCTCTAGTGTAAGTTTATGAATAACCTTGTCAAATAGGGGCAGATCCTTTACATCTTCTGGCTCTACAGCCACAGTGACAACGGGGTCAGATACATATTTGAGGGCTTCAAAGGGTTGAACCTCAATACCAGCCTCCGCGATGGTTTCACCTACTCGAATTGAAGGTAGACCTGCTATGGCAGCTATATTGCCAGCGGGAATCTTATCCACTATTACACGGTCGTTGGCCATACTCATGTAAACTTGTTGAATTGCTCCTTTCTGTCGGCTGGTTACCATTTGAACAACTTTACCCTTTTCTACGGTGCCGCTGAAAACTCTTCCAATTGCAACCACGCCGCTGTGAGGATCAACCTCGATAAAAGTAATACACATAAGGAGGGGCCCAGCGGGATCAACTTTCGCCATAGCTTTGCCTACTGTGCTATTCGGGTCTCCAGGCCAGATTTGAGTTTGCCTATAGGGCTGAGCTTCTAGCGGGCTTGGAAGATGCTCACAGAACATATCTAATATTGGTTCATAAAGGGGTATCCTCTTACTTAATTCATCAACCTTTCTTCCAATATCTTCAGGTGCACCTGTGTAAGCGTCAATTATGTCCTTAAACGTGACTCCTTTAGCCTTCATGTAGGGGAGGTTTATTCCCCACTTGTGGAGAGCTGAACCGAAAGCTACCCGCCCATCCTCAACTTTAACTTGCCAGTCCTTCTTATGTTCTGGAGGAGCGTATCTCTCGATTATGTTATTTATCCTCAAAATTATTTTTGCAAATTTCTTTTGCATTTCTTCTGGTGTAAGCTTAAGTTCTCTAATAAGACGATCAACTTTATTAATAAAGAGAATTGGCTTAACCCTCTCCCGTAAAGCCTGCATGAGAACAGTTTCCGTTTGAGTCATGGGACCTTCTACTGCATCAACCACTACAAGGGCCCCATCTACTATACGAAGGCTACGAGTTACATTCCCACTAAAGTCTATGTGGCCGGGGGTATCTATGAGGTTTATCAGGTAATCCTGCCCCTTATAGTTATGGACGAGGCTTATGTTTGAGGCGAAAACTGTCATCTGTCTTTTCTGTTCCAACTCCCAAGAGTCTAGAAAGAGCTTTTGCCCAGCTACTTGTGGACTTATAATTCCAGCTGCAGCTAGAAGGTTATCTGATAAAGTGGTTTTCCCATGATCTACATGGGCTATAATGCTGGTATTCCTTATCCGTTCGGGGGTATTCATTAATTTAATAATTTCCTCTACTTGTCTATAGCGTCCCATGGTTTATCCTTCCTGGAGGATGAATTGATTACGGATCAATTCTAGGCTAAACATAATTTTTCATCCATATATGTCTAGTTATTAGGTTAGGCTACATGCCTATAAAGGAGGCGCAATATTAACTTTTTGTATCAGGTGACCCCTTAACCAACCTAAGCCATATTGAAAGGTTTCCTTTGTTGATTTGCAAATACAAATAGCTTCGCTAACTCCTCGTCAGAAGCACCTTGCCGCATAGGTGTTAACACGTCTACAAGATTATCAGCCCGCATGAGACACGGTTTCAATTTTCCATCGCTTGTAACCCTCATTCGAGTACAGTGCATACAGAAGTCTGTATTCTCAATAGGGTGAACAACTTCAACCTTAACATCTGGTAAATGATATACATGGCGATTTTGCATAAACTTCCTAGACTCTACCTTTATGGCTCTCCGCCTAAGCATCTCCTCATACTCATCAAGAGATTTATGGTAAGTCATGTAATATTGAGGGCTTATATTTACTGGTTCAAGTTCTATTAACTGAAGTATAGCCCCAACCTCTCTCGCAAAATTTAACATTGCAGGAACCTGTGAATCATTTACATCCTTCAAAATCAGCATGTTTATCTTAACGGGGTGCAAACCGGCGTCAACAGCCGCTTTGACCCCTTCTAAAGCATCTTCAAGTCTTCCACCAGTTAATTTACAATAAACATCACCATCAATAGTTGGTAGGCTTATATTCACCCTATTTAACCCGCATTTCTTCAATTCATGGGCTAGCGGTGCTAGCAAAGTGCCATTCGTAGTCATTGAAAGATCCTCAAGACCCCTTATGGACGATAAACCACTAACAATTTCAAGGATATCCTTCCGAAGTAAAGGCTCCCCACCAGTAAGCTTAATCCGCGTAATCCCGAGGTTCACAGCTATCCTTGAGATGCGAACAACTTCCTCCGCCGTCATTTCTATACCAGAGTTCTTATCCTCTTCTCCCTCTGCATGACAGTATACACATCGTAAGTTACATGGCTTCGTTAGGGATATGCGAAGATTTAGGAGAGGCCTGCCATAGGCGTCTATTAAAGTCATCGTTATTCCCGCGCATGCTTAACGATGTGTGGAGCCTCCTTCAATATAAGTTTTTCAAAACAAAGTCTCACAGCATCAATAGACCCTGGAATACAGAACAAAACTTTCCCCTTAACAATACCTGCCAACGCACGTGAGATAATGGCTGCGGAACCTATCTCCTGGTAGCTAAGCATTCTAAAAATTTCCCCAAAGCCAGGCAGCTGCTTCTCTAGAAAAGGCGAAACTGTTTCTATGGTTACGTCAGATCGAGTTATTCCCGTGCCCCCGCAGAAAATAATGACGTCAACATCAGCTTCGAGAGACTGTTTCACTCCCTCACGAATAGCTGATTCGTCATCAGGTATTAACTTTCGAAAAACAAGCACATGACCAGCTTCTTCAATGAGGCTTTGCATAAGGTCACCAGATGGATCCTCAAATTTCATACCTTTCTCCATGAGACGGTATCTAGACGTGCTACATACAAAAATGCCAAACCTAAGCTTTTTAGGCGCCTCAGCCTTATGACGTCTTGTGCTTTCACCTTCACACATAAAATCACCTAAGCCTTAACTTTCTTTATGACATGTATATCCTCTATAACTGTATGGGGGTATTGTCCGTCAACATCTTTCTCGTACTGCTTAACCATGTCCCATATAGTTAATAGGCTAACAGCCACCGCTGTAAGAGCTTCCATCTCCACGCCTGTTTGAGATTGAGTTTTAACAGTAGCTGTCACTTGAATTGAGGAATTATCCAATATTTCTACGTCAATCTTCACGTTTGTTAGAGGTAGAGGATGGCACAATGGAATTAAGCTACTTGTCTTCTTAGCGGCGAGTACGCCGGCCACTTTAGCAGTATATATGGGGTCCCCCTTCTCTATACCCCCCTGTTTTATAAGAGCAACTGTTTCTGGTCTAAGTCTAATTCTGCCAGCAGCTACTGCCTCTCGAAAAACTATAGGCTTACCTGTTAAGTTCTCACCACTTTAAGCTTTATCTAAGCCTTGCCTAATATTTAATGGCTACACTATGAAGCAAGGGTATTGATGGCGACTAAGATTCCTCCCACGCATCTATGAGAGCTTCTATAGCTTTCACCTTGCTTGAAGATTCATTAAGCCGATATAATTTAATCCTACCGAATCTCTTGTATGTTACAAGCCCAGCTGTCTCAAGAATTTGAATATGCTTTTTTACCTCTCTATAGCTTACTTTTATCCTGCGTGCTATTCCAGATAAGTTAAGTTCACCTAGCATGTATAAGAGTTTCAAGATTCTTAAACGGCTTCTACTTCCCAAAATCTCTTCAATAGCCATCTTATCTTCACTAAAAGTCAAAACTATTTTCTCCCCAATAATTGCGTTATAGTTTTATCTAATTCCTCTGCCGGAATTCCAAGCAAGCTTATTAAGGTTTTTCTACCCCGCTGACCCTGAGACGAAACTTTAGCCTTAAGAATACCTTGAGCTGCTAGATTTTGAAGGTATTTCCACAACTGCGTATGAGAATGGGGAGTTTCACCATATTCCTCGCACACGATCATATATGCCCGTTCAAGCTCTGATAGAGTGGCATAAGCACGGTCGCTTTCCTTAAACAGTCGAGCAACGCCTAAAAGAAAAAGCTTCTCATGTAGCCCTAAGTACGCCAAATCGCTTTTCTTGGCAAGAACATATATGCTTGATGCCGCTTTCCTTGCACATTCAGGGGTAACTATGTTAAAGCCTTCGGCATCCGCGTACTTCCCAGCTCTCCAGAGGAGTTCTATAGCTAAGCGGGCATTACCTCCTTCAGAAGAAGCTAATTCAGCAATCAAGTTAACAGTTTCCTCCATAACAGTAAATGGTTTAAAAGCGAGTTTAACCCTGTCATTAAGAATATCAACTAACTGCTCCTGTGTATACGCATCCAGACATATTATGTTTGATTGAAGAGTGCTTCTACTACTGGGGTCTAAAGACTCAAGTGGCTTAAGGCTTCTAACGATAAATATCATTGAAAGACGTTGAGGCATACCAAGCCTTGTTTCCTGTAGACGGGTCAGCTTATAGACAGCTTCTGAGCCATCCCGCTCCACGAGACTTTCAAACTCGTCGAGGGTTAAGATTACATGCACATCTTGCTCATCTAAAATTTGCATCAATATTCTGAGCATTTCCTCAGAGGAGAAGCCTCTTCTTGGGAAATTTGGATGAAAAGCGGAGACTACATGATGTAATATTAGGAATAAGCTACCACGATATTCACGGCAATTAACATGTATGTAGCGAAATCTAAGGTTATGTTCTTCAGCCTTTTTCATAATATCAATACCAAATCTCTGAGCAAGAGCCGTTTTTCCCGTTCCTACGGCCCCGGCGATTATTACCCTTTGAGTCATCTTTCCTGGTGTCTTAAATATGAAGCTGAAGAATTCTTCCAAAAGACGTAGCTCCCTTTCCCTGTGAATAAGTCTAGCAGGTACGTAGCTTATGTCAAGCTTTGTCTCATCCTTGAAAACGCTATAAGTGTAAGACACACTCAAACCTCAAAAAAACTATCTTCAAGATGCTGTTATGCTTTTTCCTTTCATAAAATGCTAAAACGTAAACTTCAAATTAGCGAAGCATAAAATTAATAACGCAGTACCACATTTCCCTTAGGGAAATGATACCAAAATATTTCTTCCTAACAAAAGGCGTGGGCAAGCATAAAGATAGGCTACAGTCCTTTGAGTTAGCCCTGAGAAATGCTGGAATACAACACTGCAACCTAGTAAATGTCTCAAGTATAGTACCGCCAGGTTGCAAGTTAATTCCCAGGGAAAAAGGTTTAGCCATGCTTAAGCCTGGACAAATAACCTTTGTGGTTTTGGCAAGAAATGAAACTAATGAACCCCATAGACTTATTGCAGCCTCCATAGGCGTAGCCCTTCCAGCAGATGAAAACCAATATGGCTATTTATCAGAATACCATTCCTTTGGAGAAACTGATGAGGTGGCAGGAGACTATGCTGAGGATCTCGCTGCAACTATGCTAGCTACAACTATGGGAATACCCTTTGACCCAGAAACCGCCTGGGATGAACGAAAACAATTATTTAAGGCTAGTGGTCTAATAATAAAGACAACTAACATAACTCAGTCAGCTACTGGAGACAAAAACGGTTTATGGACAACGGTGGTTGCAGCAGCAGTATTTATACTTGAGTGAAAACGAAAAGCCCTTAAGCTAAATAGGATTAAACCCCATTTTGTTTCTAAAATGATATTAGTGGATTTGCTCTTAAAATCTCTCGGTGAAAAACCTTGACTATTAAGCCATCCCTACCTTTCATCCTCATTAACTTTAAAACTTATTCAGAGGCTACTGGCAAATGGGCGCTGGAACTAGCTAAAGTAATTGAGCAGGTAAGTCGTGAAACGGGAGTTTCTATTGGAGCTGCGCCCCAATTTACAGACATACCACGAATAGCCTCAACGATTAAAATCCCTATTTTCGCCCAACACATTGACCCTATAAATCCAGGAAGTCATACAGGACACATTCTTGCAGACGCAGTAAAGGAGGCGGGCGCCGTTGGAACTATTATAAACCATTCCGAGAAGCCACTAAAACTTTCAGACATCGATACG
>JAGTRA010000067.1 GCA_018396935.1 Candidatus Bathyarchaeota archaeon | reverse complement strand
GAGAATAGTCATTTTGTAATTGAAAAACTTCGAGAGATATATGAGAGTATCCTTTACTCTTCAATTGGTGAATCTGCTGGAAGAGCAGTTTTGCTTCTCCTACGAAGAAATTTGAAACGCGACCCATTTATAGTCCTTTGGGAAGATCCAATAGCCTTCCATAAAGCCCTAGAGAAAGTTCTCGGCGTAGGCGCAAGGGTTTTAGTTAGGCTTCTGGTGAACGTGTTAACAGAAAGTGGTTTAACCATCAACTCAGATTATTTTCTAGAGCTTATAAATAGAGGCGCAGTGGAGGAGATACGCTCCTACCTAATGAAAATAGCTGATTCACATGGCAAAAAATGAAAGGAGAAGTGATGGGTTCCACGCCATTTAAGCGGTGCATCTATGCACTTATCCTTAACGGGTCATTAACCGTAAAGGATAAATTGTACAGTTAATTATTATCAACGTACTTCGCTTCTATGTTAAGGGGTGCTGTTTGGGCAGAGTATCCACTGGGAGCAACGTGCTTGACCTAGTTCTTGATGGTGGATTTCTGGCAGGTGGCTTGGTAGCTATTACAGGCCCCCCAGGCTCTGGCAAAACGATTTTCGCAGCAAATTGGATCCATAATGGCGTTACAAAGCTTGGTGAAAAAGGTTTGTATGTGAGTTTTGTTGAGGGATATGATAGCTTTAGTGAGTACATGCATAGTTTAGGTTTAGATTTCGAGAAACTTGAAAGTGAGGGAAAATTCAAGTTCCTAGAAATGATCACCCTTAGGGAGGCTGGTGTTCAAGCAATTCTCGAGCAAATATTGCATGAAATCATGGATATGAATGCAACAATGCTCGTGATAGACTCTTTCTCAGCGATATCGCAGGTTATAGAAAAACCTTATGATACGCGCATATTGGCCCACATGGTTCTCAGCAAAATTGTTAGGCGGTTAGGCTGTACTACGATGATATTAATTGAAAAGATGAGTGGCGAGGAATTTTATGAACCGGTGGAATTCTTATCGGACTTCATAATCCACTTCGATAAAACTGAAGTTGATGGGGCGCTCCTAAGACATTTAAAGATACTTAAGGCTCGTGGAACAGAAATTCGGCAGCCGCATTTGGCCTTCACTTTAAAAGGCGGATTTAAAGCTTTCTGCCCGCTAATCCTCGGCGGCTTGCGTGAGCCTGAAAAAAGATTTAGGCTCGTCCAGCATTATGGAGATTTTTATTCTTCAGGCATTAAGGATCTAGATGACTTCATGGGCATGATGTTTAGAAGAGGATGCTACAACCTCCTCGAGGTTAAGGGGGATGTAACTCTACCGCCTGAGCGAATACTTCGAGCGACAATTTCAAATGTATTAAATCAGGGCGGCTACGTTGTTATCTTTCCCCCTCAAGGTTTAAGCGCGTTAACTGTTAGGAAATCACTGGAGCCCTTCGTTTATGAAAACTTCCTAGACCATAACCTTAAGATTGTTGACTTTAGAGCTGCAACGGTTGAAAAAGTTGAGCCCTACGTAATTCTTTTAGATGGTAGATCAATAAAAGAGGATATGATATGCTTCTGGAATGCTGTTTCAGAGTTTAGGAAGAAAAGTGATAGGCCCATATTTACGCTAGTCGGCTTTGACACGCTAGAATACGTTTACGGTAAGGATGAAGTTTTGAAGATTTTAGGCGAAGACCTAGCGAAGACGAGAAACCTCGGTGATGTTAGATTAAATATTGTTAGGCCGGAGTGTGCTGTAGCAGACCATTTAAGATCCCTCGCTAATGCTCACATAGTTGTCAGAGAGCTGTGTGGAGCAGTTTTCCTTCAAGGGATAAAGCCTAAAACTCCACTATTAAATATTGAAGTTCACACAAATGGGGAATCAGAAGTTAAATTAACACCCGTACTCTAACTTATCCAAAAACTAAAGCCCAATATTGGCTATAACACGATTGCTGCATGCAACTTGATGGAGTGAATGTTGACGGTTGAAGCTCTCATCCTTTAGGTATCTAAGTCGTAATCGCCTCCTAGTGTTAATGCTGGTTGTTGCTGTAGCCTCTGCATTATTCTCTATAGCAGCTTTAAGTCTCCTAAGCTTTTATAATGGCTTCACAGCCTACTTGGGCGAGGATAAAGATGTACTGGCGATATATGATAGGGCTAGTAGCACTCCATTCACAAGCCTCATCCCCGCCTATTTAGTGGAGGAGCTCTCAAGCCTAGATGGGGTTTCAGCCTGCAGCCCAGAGGTGCTGGCGCCTTGCATCATAAATGGGCGGGCTTCCTTCATTAGGGGCGTTTTGCCTGAACAGTTTATGAAAATAAACGCTATAAAAGTCTTAGAGGGTGAAATGCTTAAATCAAGTGATGCCGACTCCGCCATTATAGGTTTTAAAGCTGCTGAGAGACTTGGGCTAAAAGTTAACAGTCGAATTATAGTTTATGGTGTAGTCGCCGACAGATACCTTGAGTTAACAATTAAAGGCGTGTACCGCTCAGGGTCGCTGATGGATGATGAAGTCTTGGTCCCCTTACATGTTGGACAGTGGCTTAGGGGTTCAGGATACGACTATGTAACATTAATAAGGGTTAAGGCTGAAAAAGCCTCCGTTCTCATCCAAAGCTTTCATGTGGAGGTGGGGGAAACCCTAAAGGAAAGTCAAGCCTCAACTGGAGGAAGCTCCTCCAGCCCCCTGTATGGGGTGATAACGCCAAGGGCTATTACGCACTTTAACCCAGATAAAATAGGGGTTGAAGAAGCTTCACGGCTCATGAAGACATATATGGATAAGTATGGGCTTAGTAGGGAGATTATGCTCATTTTTTCAGCCGTAGCCTTTCTATTCTCAAGCCTAACAGTAGCCGCTGCTATAAGAACAATTATCGTCCAGCATAGGGGTGAAATAAGCATTTTAAGGTCTATTGGGGCTTCAGGGCGCACGCTAAAGCTAGATCTACTTATTAAGCTTCTACCCCTAGCTATATTTGCCTCCTTAATGGGTGTGGCGTCAGCAGCCCTAGCCATGCTAGCCCTTCAGGAAGGCATCGGGCTGGAGCTAATGTCCCATACGCTTACTCTACAATTTGACCCCATCATCCTCATTTTACCTCCAGCCTTATCCATCATATTGATCTCCACGTTCATTATTAGGGCGAAGCTGGAAGCATGAAGCGCCTAATTGCTTCAGTTTTAATTCTCCTCCTCGCCATCGCTGTAAGGCTTTATCCAACACTAGAAACCGGGATGCCCTTCTCCACAGACGGCTGGGGCCCCATTAGGAATGCTGAAGGCATAATTGCCCACTCTCCAATACCCCTCACTAATGAGACAGTATTTGATGGCTATCATAGCTATTGGCCTGCTGTAAGCATATTCGGCGCCGTATTATCCATCACAACCGGGCTTAAGGCAATTAACGCCATGTCTATGGGGATCCCCCTAGTGGCTGCCCTCTCAACGCTAATCCTTTACGCCTTAATGAAGAAGGTTTGCGGCGAAGCTAGGCTTGCACTATTATCCGCGCTGCTGCTCGCCATCATATACCCCCACGCCCTCTTCACAGCGGGGGTTACAAAGGAGGCTTATGCTACACCCCTCTACCTAACGGCTATGCTACTCTTCCTGGGTTATGGAAAAATGAGGGAAACCCTACTCTTCATGATTGTTTCAATAGCATTAGTTACAGCTCATCATTTAGCTGCATTGGCAACGGTGGCTATTCTCTTCAGCATAGCTGCTGGATGGGCTATAATAAACTTTAAAATGGGGTGGAGGATTGAGAAATCAGCCTTCACGCCTTCTATAGCATTAGCTGCCGCTGCAGGGATATACCTTGAACTCTATGCGTATAATGGCTTAATTGCCAAAACAACCATAGCCTTAAGCGACATTATATCCGCCTTCTCCTATCAAGCTACCGCCTTCGCCATAACCCTATACCTGGTCGCTAAAAAGCCTAAGCCTAAACCCTCAACTTTAAAAAGCATAATTAAATGCGTAGCCCCACCCCTATTAATATTAGCTTTAATCGTCATATGCATAAGGAGGCCTATAATCCCAAGCGCTCCAATACTGCCCGCCAGATACTTGGCTTATGCCACACCATTCCTTATAGCTGCGCCTCTATCAGCTTTAGGCGCTGGAGGTGCTATTGGAGGTAAAAGCCCCACACGCCTCGTCCTAGCTTTTTGGCTATCCGCCCTATTAGGGCTTGAGGGCTACGCCCTTTTCGGCTCCTCGCCAATAGGCTTAACCCTAATTTATCGTGTTATAAACATGATCTCCATCCCCCTAGCAGCCTTGTGCGCAATAGGCTTCTATAAGCTTGCCCTAACCCCTAAAGATTCTGGTAGACGCCTTACATGGATAGCCTCAGCCACCCTCCTAGCCATAGTAGCCTCAAACATCTATAACGTGTATGCTTCAGTTTCTCTCCGGGAACGCTACATGGGGTATTTTTGGGCCTATACACCTTCAGAGTTTACAGCTGGAAGATGGCTCCTCGAAAATGCTAACAACACTATAGCTGGAGATGTGAAAGCCAGCTACCTTCTAAAGGAATACTTCAAACTAAACGTAGACGCAACCTATGCCCTAAGATACTTCAGCGGCGAGGCTTCCAAGCCGCCTAAGCTACTAATCCTCTACGACTTAATGAATGAGAATGGCTACGTCCTCTATGGAGGCTATAGCGTAAACCTCCCCCAAGGCTGGATAAATAAGACATTAAACTTAAGCCAAATCTACTCCAACAACTATGTTAAAGCCTACATAAGCTGAGAGAGGCAGCAGCACCTTGGATACGGTGATAGAACTCCATAACATATGGAAAAATTACAGCGGCCTAGAAATCCTAAAGGGCATAAACCTAAACGTAGGAGAAGGCGAATTCATATCCATTCGAGGCAAGTCAGGGGTTGGAAAAACAACCCTCCTAAAGATCATAGGGCTCCTTGAAAGCCCAGATCATGGCGAAGTAAAAATCCTCGGAAAAGCCGCCAACAAATTAAGCGACCATGAAAAATCAAAACTTAGACTTAAAGCCATAGGCTTCATCTTCCAATTCTTCAACCTCATCCCCACACTTACAGTCCTAGAAAACATTGAATTACCCCTAGCCCTAGCAGGCGTAAAAAAGCAGGAACGCATAAAAAGGGCTCAGGAGCTCCTCCAATACTTTGAGCTATCCAACCTAGCCCAACGCTTCCCAGAAACCCTAAGCGGAGGAGAAAAACAACGCATAGCAGTCATCAGAGCCCTCATAAACAACCCAAAAATCATACTAGCCGACGAACCAACATCAAGCATAGACGAAGAAAACTCCAACCTCCTAATAAACCTACTAAAAAAGATAAACACCGAAAAAAACGTAACAATACTACTAACAACAACAGACCTATACGAAAAACTCCCAACAACAAGAGACTACATCCTAAAGGATGGGCGCCTCATGCCTAAGTAAAGTCCACATGGCTCGCTCATCATAACCATTTAAGCATAAGTCGCCATTAAGCTTAGCACTATGCATAAAAAATAAAGAGGCCTGAAGGCAGGATATAATTGGCGAAAGCTAAATGAAATTTTGCCTTCTCTTACTCCTTCTCCTATCCTCACTTATAAGTGCAATAACATTTTATACGCTTTACATATCGTGGGAAAGCGTCATAGACGGTAATCAAATATTTTTCGGCGTTTCCTTCGGCCTTAATACAACTGCAGAGGCTAAAGTCCTTATTGATAGAGTTAAAGGCTATACAAACCTTTTTGTTGTAAACTCTTGGAGTATATCCACAAATGAAACAGCCCTCAACGAAGTCTGTGACTACGCTGCCAAGGCAGGACTGAACTTCATAGTATATTTCAGCTTTATCTCGCGCATAATTTATCCATGGCATCAAAGCTGGCTGGACGCTGCCAAGGAGAGATGGGGAGATAAATTCCTAGGCGTATACCTTTTTGATGAACCTGGAGGGAAGCAGATAGATCAAGGCGGATGGAATGAAGCCGTAGTTGAGGTTTTCAAAAATGC
>JAGTRA010000066.1:5490-6188 GCA_018396935.1 Candidatus Bathyarchaeota archaeon | reverse complement strand
GAGGAACAATGATAACAGTAAGTATTAGCAGGGCTGCAAGAATATTTCTTAAGAATATCCCTTTTCTCGAGGTTAAGTTGTATTCTAATTTAAGAAAAGAAATACCTTTTATATGTCCTTTGGATATATAATTACTTACAAAAACTATGAAGTGTCGCCAAATTATTAGCACTAAAATGGGAGATCCTGTAATTAACGATAGTAAAATTATTTTTGATAAACTATCAAAAACAAAAGTAACTCTATGAATAGCTGGAAGTTGAAAACTTGTTTGTCTTAAATTTAAGCCTAAAATATCTACAAAAGTAGACATCAGTATACCGATTGTAGTTTCGTGAAATAAATTGGTAAAATAGACATGAACACTATGGACGTAACTCAACAATCCATAATATGTCACTAGCAGATAAAGCATAAGTATGCTATCTCTGTTTCCGGGAGGACTAAAAGTCACATAAACTATACTAACAGCGGGTAGAACTGTGAGTAGAAAGAGCGCTGGAAATATGTCTCTAGGGTTATAAACTGGTATAGGTGATGTAAAAACCGAAAATGATAAAATATTGACCATAGAAATTAGTGCAAAAAATAATATAATTTTAGTATCCTCCTCTAGTCTTTTCCTAAGTATTATCAGGAAACCAGTTATTAATGGAACAAGAACAACATAACCCATTACGGCGGGATCTACAAACGCG
>JAGTRA010000066.1:783-5480 GCA_018396935.1 Candidatus Bathyarchaeota archaeon | reverse complement strand
AGGTATGTAATGCAGTACCATAAACTTATTTCAGGTGGAGGAGGTTCAATAGATTTTAAAATTTCAGCAGCCCAATCTATATTGGGTAGATTAGTTAAGGATGTCCATATTGGTGTGCGGAATTTCAAAATATTATTAACATACCATAAACTAGATAAAGCCGCAAATGGTATCAATAGAAGAGCAAGCTTCTTCATTAAGTCTGTAACTCTAAGTTTATCGGGTACCTTTGTAATACTTTGGTATATTGTTAAATAATAGCCTAGGCCTGATAGCATCGATAGGAAAACAAGTAAAATCAGTTGCTTCTCAGATAAGTTAGGAATAAAGATGGTAAAACCATCAGCTCTTATACTACTTGATGCTGCGAGAGGAACTAGAGTGAAAAATGGTATAAGGATACATAATACTACTGAAGCTTTTTTGAATTTTTTCAGCTTTAAGATGATAAAAGTATATATAAATGCCATAAGAAAGTAGATCGTTTGGGCCTTAAGTAAGCTCGCTGCCCCGAACCCTAACCCTGTCCAGAATATATTAAGGCTTCTTTTTGATCGGTGGTAATCGAGAAGAAAGTATACGGCTGCAATAATCAGTGGATAGTAAAAGATATCTGGGTAAAAGGCCTGGTAGAGGAGAAGACGGTCGTGAAAGGGCAGTAGCAGGAAAAATAACGAGGATATAGCTCCGATAATATGCGACTTTGTAACTAAAGTTGATACAGCATAGTTAAGTATTATTAAAATAGTTATTGGAACTAAGGGCATGAATCTAAAATTTTCTAAAAGTGTTGAACCGCTAACTACATATACCCAGCCATAAATTATAGAAGCTCCAATTGGCTTAAGCAGAACATTATAATCGTAGCCGTTACTGTATGTGAATCCATTCTCCCTCACGATCTCTCTTGCGATAGGAAGGTAATAGTGCACCACATCAGAATCAAGTATCGCTCTAGAGGAAAGGAAAAGAACATAAACGGCAAGAAGTCCAACGGCCGAAATAGAAGTAATTATAGTAATTATAACTTCTGGTTTATATGATGAAACTTTTAAGATGGGTATTTTTATCTGAAAACTAAATATTTTCCTTATAAGCAATATTGTTAAATGAATAAATGATATGATTAGTATCATCAGAAATATATATGAGGAAATATTAAACATATATGTTATACCACCTAAGTATAATAAGCCGAACATTATAGACAAGCTAAGAATATAAGAAACAGTTAGTCTTTCTGCATTATTCTCTATCTTAATTTTCGTCAACCGTAATACCCACAAGCCAGGGAGAATTAGGCCGAGGGGTAGAATAAATTCAATTACTATATTCTTGATCACCTTGAACTCCCTTAAAACATACTTCTTCGAAGTTACTAGTAACCTTTTCTCAAGTGAAAACTTCTACTCTATAAACCTTACGAGCTCTTCGACTCATATCTCTAGCCAGTAAACATCTAGAACAATTCGCTGTAAAGTTTTTCTGTTTGTAAAGCAATCTTTTCTATAGAGTATTTCTCTTTAACAAGCCTTATAGCTTTTGCTCCCATTTCTTTTATTAAATATTCATCATTTAAAAGCTGGAACATTTTATCTGCTAGTTGCTTGAAGTTTCCAGTTTCGAACAGTGTTCCTGTGACCCCTTCAATAACTAGCGAGCTTAGTCCTCCCACGTTGGCGGCGATCACGGGTTTGCCGCAGGCGTACGCCTCTAACAGAACATAGGGAAAGGTCTCATACCTTGATGGTATAACGAGAAATTCTGCGTCAACTAGTGCCTCAAGTTTACTCCTGCCGTACAAGGAACCTGTGAAGAGCACAGCGTTTGAAATGCCGAGCGCACTAGCTAAATATTTAGCTTCGGTGAAAAATCCATCATCAGGCCCTACTATAACTAATACAGTATCATTAGCTTTTTTTACTTTATTCCTCAGGTACGCGTAGGCCTTCAAAAGGATATCAACGCCCTTCACTCTGTGCAATCGACCCAAGTATAGAATTACTCTTTTTTCCTCTGGAATATTATATTTCCTTTTAAAACAACCTTGGGGTGGCAGGTTAGCATACTCAGCTAAGTTTATACCATTAGGGATGATAGCAATTTTGTCTACCGGTATCCCGAAATTTCTATACTGTTCAGCCTCGAAACTAGTAACAGCAATGACTTTGGCTGCACTCCTTAGTAATTTATAGCCGTAAAGAGTATCGTAAACCCATTTCAGCTTTCTCCAACTTCCGATCCTAGGGAGGGAGCCATGGGCTTGTAAAACGTAGGGGACACCGTACTTTTTTGCGAATCTGTATATAACGATATTTTGGAAAGTCCTGTATTCATGAAGGTGAATTATATCAAAAGTCTTAATTTCTCTTTTTGCTACTTGATATAGGTCAGGTGTTATGAAAAATTTAAAATATTTAACAGAAAGCATTGAAATATTTCTTAGATAGTATACTTTGAAACCATCTAATTCTTTACAGGGATTTATACTAGTAAGTCTCGTTGCGAAATCTTTGGCGTCACTTGTGTACACAATAACTTCGTGGCCCTTCTTAGCAAGCTGCCGTGAGATCTGATAGGCTACTTGGACAGGTCCCCCGAAGGCATATGCAGGGGGGAAGTAAGGTATTACCTGAAGGATTTTCAAGGTTTTTACATCTTTATTTATGTTTTAGGGTCTCGAATGCTTTCTTCATTTGAAGGCCGATCTTGTCGATCGTAAGGTTGGCTTCTACGTAGCATCTTCCGGATAGCCCCATTCTCAGGGCGATTTCTGGGTTTTGCTTTAGGTATATAATTGCTTTAGCTAGGCTTTTGTAATCTCCGGGTTTGATTACGATGCCGGATTTCGTCTCTTTCACGTAATCTGCCGGTTGTCCTTCGCAGCAGCAGATGATGGGTTTAGCGACAGCTTGGTATTCGTACAACTTGGTGGAGATCCCTAAGTAGGGTTTTCCGAAGTTCTTGAGGGGGAGAATGACTGCATCGGCCTCGTTTAGAAGTCTAGCTACTTCTTCTCTGCTTATTATTTTATCTATTACTTTAACATTTCTTATTTTTAGTTTTTCTATTCTTCTTTTCACGTAATCTACTAGCTCTCCTCCGCCCTGCAAAATAAACTTGATATCTTCGTAATTTTCAAGGAGTTTAGCTGCTTTAAGCACTTGATCAAAGTCGTAAGCTATAGAGAAAGCGCCGCTGTAAAGTACTATGAATTCATTCTTTTCAGTAGGCTTCCCGTAGGTAGGTTTAAATTTGCTTAGATCAACGCCGCCTCTGATTACACGTACTTTTCTGGGGCTTGCTCCATACTTGCCTGATATTATGCGCACGTAGCCTGGGCTTATCGGGGTCACTAGAGAGGCCTTATTGTACGCGATCCTGGCTAGAAGCTCTGCTATCTTGAAGGTTATGGAATCCTTCTTGAGAAGCCCAATTAGGTGTACATCTTCCGGCCATAGGTCGTCAACGTTTAAAGCAACTGGGCAACGCTTAAGCAGACCGAAGACCACTGCGGGAAAAAATGATAGAATATTCGGGTTGGCAGCCCAGACGACATCGATTCGGCTTACAAATGGGAGGGCTAGAAGTGATGATACGACGAACGATAGAAAGAGCACCATTCTGTTGGCTAAGCCCCTAGATGCGAGAGGCGGGACGAACGTGCGGATGACCTTTATTCCAGCGACGTGCTCGACTCGAACGATGCGCCACCTGTACTCTCTCGGTATGTTACCCGTTGGGTAGTGGGGGAATGCTGCTACTACGACTACGTCGCAGCCGTTGGCTTTCAGCCCTTTGGCGGCGTTGAAAGCTCTGGTTGCGCCGCCGCCCATGTCGGGTGGGAAGTACTGAGCGATGATCAGCACTCTCATAGCTGTCAGTGACGCACTAGAACTTTGCTATCTCAGCGATTTTCGCTCTGTTCTCTAAGATCCACTCATAGGTTAACTTTAAGCCCGTTCTGATGTCGGTTTTTGGCTCGTACCCTAGGAGCTTCCTGGCTTTCTCTATGGAGGCTCTCCTCCTTACGGCCCTGTCCCAGCTTCTCCGGGGTCTGAAGACCACGCCGGCTTTGTTGCCAGTAAGCTCGTTTATCCAGTTGGCTAAGTCGATTATCCTTGTTTCGGTACCGGAGGCTAAGTTGATTGCCTCACCGACTGCCTCCTTCACTACGCCCATCCGCAGGGTTCCGTCCACGATGTCGTCGACGAAAGTGAAGTCCCTGGTTTCCTCTCCTGTTCCAGTTATTGGTAGGGGTTGGCCGTGTATAGCCCACCAGATGAAGTTGGGGATGACGTTCCTGTACTTCCCGGGAACTTCGCCGGGCCCGTAGACGTTGAAGTACCTAGCTATGGCGACGGGAAGGCCGTAGTAGTCGTGGAAGTAGTTGCAGTATAGCTCCCCGAGCAGCTTGTGAATCTGGTAGGGCGTGTCGAGGTGGAGGGACACGAAATCCTCCCTCAGCGGAAGGGGGGCCTGGCTCCCGTAGACGGAGCACCCGGAGGAGGCGTAGACGAACCTCTCCACACCTGTTAGATACGAGTAGTGGAGCACTTTCAGCGTGCCTAGCCCGTTGACCATGAGGTCAGTTTCGGGGTGATCCACGCTATTCTGGTTCGCGAAGTGCGCTGCTAGGTGGAAGACATAGTCAGGTTTCTCTGAGAAAGCTCTTCTTAAGTGCTCCTCGCTCAGGA
>JAGTRA010000066.1:0-773 GCA_018396935.1 Candidatus Bathyarchaeota archaeon | reverse complement strand
CTTCGATCAGCAGCACCTTAGGGTGGCTGGGTAGGTTCCAGCGCGGTGAGGAGGAGAAGTTGTCTAGCACGATGATTTTCTCCGCATCTGCTCTGATTAACGCTCGGACGAGGTTGCTTCCTATGCAGCCTGCGCCGCCGGTGACTAAAACCTTCTTCCCCTCGTATTTCTTTAAAACATCCTCAAAGTTCACGCGCTTCACCTTCGAATCCATACACTTTCTTGAACCATTCTATTGTCCTTCTTAAGCCCTCCTCGAGCGGGACAGTTATCTTAAAACCTAAGTCTCTCTTAGCTTTCGAGGAGTCGGGTCTCTTTATGCGCGTTGTGAAGGGCTCAGCCTCCTTGTAGATTACCTTTGAGTCATCCTTGCCGAGGAGCTTCAAAATCATGTCGGAGACGTACTTAATGTCGTAGAGCTCGTCCCCTCCCAGGTTGTAGACCTCTCCGGGTTTGAAGTTGTCCACGATGTTTGCCAGAGCCCTCACAACGTCATCGATGTACTCCAGGGTTCTCTTGTGGCCTAGGTAGACAACGTAGGGCTCGTCGCGAAGCGCCTTGTATATGAACGTGGGGATCCAGCCCCGATAAGGCGTGTAGTGCTCTCCGGGCCCGTAGACGTTGAAGAGCCTAACCCTCACAGTCTCGGTTCCGTACATAGCTGCGGAGTTCATTATCTGCAGCTCGTTAACCCACTTCGAGATCGCGTAGTCATTCATCTGCTTTATAGGGATTTTGTCCATGACGTCCTCGCTCATTATTCCGTCGTAGTC
>JAGTRA010000065.1 GCA_018396935.1 Candidatus Bathyarchaeota archaeon | reverse complement strand
GAAGAATTTTTAATAGAGTATCCTTCTAGTGTTGGCTTAAATCCCGCTGACATAGCTTTTCTCTCTACAGGCGCGGATATGGATAACGTGGCTGTTTGCACCCGCTCTTATGGCGAGTTTACAGTTACCTGCTTGGCTACTGGAGGAACAGGCAATGCTTTACGTTCAGGTGTAGATAGGGCTGAGTGGTTTGAAAGGAATGGAAAATTTGAGCGCGCATTAGGCACCATAAACATGCTTATAATATCCAATGTGGCTTTAAGTGATGGAGCCATGGCTAGGGCCATAATAACCGCTACGGACGCGAAGACAGCTGCTCTTCAGGATTTGGACGTTAGAAGCGTTTATTCTCCAAATCTTCAGGCTACAGGCACAGGGACCGACAACATAATAATCGTCTCCGGGAAGGATTCGGCGCCAATTGTGCGTTGGACTGGTGGTCATACTAAAATGGGCGAGCTTATCGCTGTTGCAGCGCGCTTTGCTGTTCTTGAAGCCTTAGAAAAGCAGGAGGGCCGGAAAATACCCGGGAGATAAAACTAGCTAGCGGGGAAGGCGCTTTTGGAAGCTATATTTACTAAGCAACTCTCCAAACAGTATGGTCAGATATGGGCTGTTAAAGACCTGAACCTAGAGGTTCGCCACGGCGAGATATTTGGTTTCTTAGGTCCAAACGGCGCAGGAAAAACTACGACAATCCGAATGCTAACAACCCTCACAAAGCCAACTTATGGGAGGGCATGGGTTGAAGGCTATGACGTTATAAAGGAGCCAGATAAAGTTAGAGCAACTATAGGTGTTATGCAGCAACACTTAAGTCTCGATAGGGATCTAACAGTTCGAGAAAATATGATTCTTCGAGCTCGCCTCCATCGTTTTTCCCGCCTTGAGGCTGAAAAGCGAATTAATGAACTCTTAGAGTATACGGGGTTATCTGAACATGCGGATAGGCCAATTGACACTCTTTCAGGTGGTCTTCAAAGGAGAGCTATGATTGCATGCTCTCTTATCCATAGACCAAAACTTTTATTCCTCGACGAGCCTACGGTAGGTTTAGATGCCCACACTAGACGCCGTATGTGGGATCTAATTCGCCGCCTAAACGCTGATGGTGTAACAATATTCCTAACAACGCATTACATCGAGGAGGCTGAAAGCCTCTGCCACAGGGTAGGTATAATCCACCAGGGGCGCCTCATCGCTGTAGGTGAACCCTTAGAGCTCCGTCGAAAAGTGGGCATGTATACTGTTGTAACGGTAAAAAATAACGGCAACTCTCACTTTATGTACTTTCCCGATAGAGAGTCCGCCACTAAATATGTTGAGGGTTTACCCTCAGATGTTAAAACCATTATTGTACGTGAATCTAGTCTTGAGGACATTTTTGTAGAGTTAACAGGAAGGAGCGTAGAGGATAGTTGATAGAATTCATAAGGGACACTTATACTGTCCTATGGGCTGATCTTCGCGTTTTAAGGCATCGTATAACCCGCACCTTAGCTACAAGCCTTATGACGCCGATTCTTTACCTCCTAGCCTTTGGTTATGGTCTTGGAAGAGGAATAACCTTTAATGGATATAGCTACCTCGATTTTGTAGTCCCTGGAATAATTGCCCTAACCGCTATGACGAATAGCTTTGCAGGCGCAGGCTCTAAACTCCACGTAGACCGCTTATTCTATAGGTGCTTTGATGAGATTTTAATGGCGCCTATAAGCACCAGCGCAATAGTTTTAGGTAAAGCCCTTGTAGGGGTGATCAGGGGACTTATAAGCTCCTTAGCTATGTTTGTGGCTGGCGCTATAGCATCGCCAAAGCTTTTATTCAGCCCACTACTCCCAATGTTCATTTTCGCGCTTTTCCTATCCTGTTTAACATTTGCTTTTCTTGGCGAGCTTATAGGGTTAACCGCTAAGTCTCATGAGGACATGAATACTTTCAGCAACTTAATTCTTCTCCCCATGACTTTCCTAAGTGGCACGTTCTTCTCATTAGATGGTGTACCTGAGATTCTCAGAATAGCTTTATACTTCCTACCCCTAACACACTCAAGTATGTGTCTAAGGGCTGCAGCGCTAAATCAGCCCTTTCCATGGTTTTCCCTGGCCGCTCTGGGGATTTATTGCCTAACCTTTTTTGTAGCATGTACACTCTCTATTAGGAGGCATGGATCCTAACTTAATTAACAAAAAGAAAAGGAATGATGAAAGCTGGTTTAATGAATTAAAAGTTTCTCTTCATGTTTCCTAAGGTACTCAGCGGCTTCAGATACATCCATGAATAGTTCGTCCACTCGCTCCACATCTTCTAAAGTAACTCTCTCCTTGCTTTTTGCTTTAGCATTTTGGGCTGCTAGGCTTAAAAGCTGAACGGCATACCGCATGGAGCTTTTTGATCCTATTTCCGCAAGTCTTTCTAAGGCTGCTTCTTCAATTTTTATCTTCTCTTCAGAGGCGCGGATCTTGAGGATTTCTCTTATGCTATCAATATCATATGGATAGGTTGGTATAATTACTGCACGGTCTAGTAAGTCAACCGGGAACCCTAATGGGCTTTTTATGTCCGTTCCTCGTATCCTAGCTATGCCTCTGTTTGTTGCCAAGATTATTATAGGGACAAGCTCGCTTTCCATAGCTCTTGATAAAAAGCTGAAAGCCTCTAGATCGAGGAGATGGGCATCATCAATGAAGAGCACACCTGGATGAATGAATGCTCTTCCACCATCCACCCACTCCTTAACTTGTTGGTCTACTTCCATCCTGATTTCAGCGTCTATTTCCCTGAGTTCAGGGCCTCCAAACAGAAATGAGAATATGCTTCCAGATCGTTGTTTTGCGTTTAATTCGTCAAGATCCGCAAGGGTGAGCGTATAGACAAACTCCTTCTCCTTCAGAACCTTACCATCAGGTCTTGGGACCTTCCTTCGCGTGTCAACCTCATAGGATTTGCCTTTATGGCTTTCTAGGCATAAACCTAGGTTTACAACTCTGCCTGTTTCAGCGTCTATTTGGATGACATAGCCCTCAGATATGCCCTCTGCAATAATCTGTTGGGCAATAGAAGCACCTGCCTCTATAGTTCTCTCATCATCCTTCGTTTTAAGGGTTAATCTAACACTTTCAGGTATTTTTTGATACGGGTTGTAGGGGTGTGGTGCGGTTCTAATGTCTATAGATGTTACCTCCCCCTCATACACCTTCCTCATTTCATGGATTTCAACGCCTATGCATTTCCTAATAGCCTCTATTAGGATCTCGGTTTTCTTGCGTTCAGTGCTATATATTTCGCTGCCGCTCATCTGAATAAAAGGAACGTTTTCTCCCAACTCTTTTGATATAGCAACAGCTATGGCCGTCTTGCCGGTTCCGGGAGGCCCAGCTAATATTATGCATTTACCACTGAGTTTTCCCTCTTTTATCATTCTAACTACTAGACCAGCAGCTTCCCTTGCTTTTTCCTGCCCAACCATTCCGTCTTTTATTTTAACTGCTTTTAGGTTATCGTCCAAGCCTAAGCCCTTGATGTGGGTATGCGCGCCTATTCTTTCAAACTTTGAGACAGGGGCTGTTGGCAACTCTCTAATAGTTGCCAACCATCTCACCCCGATAACCATTAAAATTAATTTTTATTTTTTATAGCAGAATTAACCAGAAACATCCAAAATAAAAATCTACCGCCTTAAAAGCCATTTTCTTTCCTATCAAGAAGATAATTTATAACGGTTATACATGAAGCTGCAAGGTAAGGTTTTCTCCCAAGAGAGATCTTTATACCGTAACGTAGAGCATAATCCTCAGCTTTTTTAGGCAGGCCTACATGATCTCCAAGCACGAAAACAGGGTTTTCTTTTATATCTACTTGGAAGATATCTATGCCATCCTCCTCGAGAATGTATATGTGTGCCCCCTCAGCCTTAGCTTTTATTAAGTTCTCAAAACCCATCTTTGAAATGCTTACTCCTGGATGGCTTCCACCTGAGAGAACTTTCCTCAATATCTCCTCCCAAGTTTGCTGATCTGTCCTAACATCATGTAAACTTTCACCCCTTACTTCCAAGTGAATTGGCGGTTTTGGTGGGCCATATAAGACAGCGTGAAATATAACGTCTCGGCGTATTGCGTGAGATAAGAATAAACTTGCAACTATGCACTCGTGGATTATGTCAAGTCTTCCAGCATCGTGAAGGTTCTTCCACTCCGAATTAGTTTTGCCAGTGCGTGAATATACTATAAACTCTCGCATAGCACTTAAATTATTGTAAGGCTAACTTTTAACTTTCTATTGAACGTTTAACTAAGTAGCTAAGAAAAGTAGGTCAAAGTATAGTATATTCCGTTGAGTATATACTTTATAGCAATAGCCGCTGTTAACAGAGCCATTAACTTGGATATAACAAGTGTTCCTGAACTCCCTAAGAAGTGATAGATAGGCTCTATGAAAGTTAATATGATCTGTACTGCTATAAAGACCACAAGTACTGACAAAAGCGTAATAATCAGACCATAATTCTGAAGGCTTAAGATTGTAGTTGTTATGGCTCCTGGACCTACTAGTAGTGGAAACGCTATTGGCACAATTCCTATGTTTTCAGGCTGAATTGGTTTTTCCTCCCATTCACCCCTGATTATTATCCTGATAGAGATCATAAGCAGCAATATGCCTCCTGCCACCATGAAACTATATATTGATATGCCGAAGAGCATGAAAATCTGCTGACCCATCAGGGCAAAGAACATGAGGAGGATGAAACCAGTAGAGACCGCTGTACGAAAAGCCTTTTGTCTTACATCTTTGGGCAAATCCTTGGTTAAACCAATGAAGATTGGGATGTTCCCCAAGGGGTCAACTATTATAAACAATGTTATAGCTGCCTTAGCAAAATCTAACACGAAATCCATATAGAATCTCCCTACTTTTTACTTCTGCTTTACTTAGGGGGCTATACTTAAGGTTTTGTATCTCTAAAGAAAACCTAAGTCTACCATGCATAGGCCATAAACCCCTGTATAGTCACCGCGATATCGCCCAGACGCCGCCTGTGCCCGACACCTCGGGCGATTGGGGGCCGCGGGCTGAGCTGGTCGGCCGAAGCCTTCCAGCTTACACCCCGGCTCCATCAACCCCGTCTTCTACGGGAGCCCTCGTCCCACAGGCTCGGGCTGTTGCCAGCCCAGCCATAAGTGGGAGTGGCTGCCTATTTTCGGGAGGGGCTTCGGGCTTAGATGCTTTCAGCCCTTATCCCCGGCGGCGTGGCTGCCCGGCGTCTGCCCTGTCGGACAACCGGTTAACTAGAGGCCACAGCGTCCCGTTCCTCTCGTACTGGGGACGCTTTCCCCTCAGGCGGCCAGCACCCCCAGCAGATAAAGTCCGACCTGTCTCACGACGGTCTAAACCCAGCTCACGTTCCCCTTTAATAGGCGAGCAGCCTCACCCTTGGCCCCTTATGCAGGGCCAGGATGGGAAGAGCCGACATCGAGGTACCAAACCGCGGGGTCGATGGGGACTCTCGCCCGCGACGAGCCTGTTATCCCCGGGGTAACTTTTCTGTCACATCCGGCCCCCACCAAGGGGGACACGGATGATCGCTAGGCCCGGCTTTCGCCCCTGGATCCCTTGCTTTGGAGGATCCAGTCAGGCCGGCTTTTGCCCTTGCACTCTACGACGGGTTTCTGACCCGTCTGAGCCGACCTTTGGGCGCCCCTGATATCTTTTCAGGGGCGTGCCGCCCCAGCCGAACTGCCCACCTACCGTTGTCCCGGCGCTCAAGGCGCCGGTTAGAAACACGGCCGCGGAAGGACGGTGTTCCATTGGCGCCTCCCCCGGCTCCCGGAGAAGCCGGGATCGACGGCTCCCGTCTACGCTCTGCATCCGCAACCGTGTTCCAGCGGCAGGCTGCAGTAAAGCTCCACGGGGTCTTCTTTTCCCGCTGGGAGTTCGTGGACTGTTCGTCCACGTTACGTAGGTTCACCGGGTTCCAGGCGGGGACAGTGGGGCCCTCGTTGATCCATTCATGCACGTCGGAACTTACCCGACAAGGCATTTGGCTACCTTAAGAGAGTCAGAGTTACTCCCGGCGTTTAGGGGCCCTTAGCCCGGTTGGACCCGGGTTTCAGGGACCCCCACTGGCCAGGATTCAGGAGCCGTTCAAACCCTTTCGGGCTGGCGGCTCCCTATGTTTTTATTAAACAGTCGG
>JAGTRA010000064.1:491-6220 GCA_018396935.1 Candidatus Bathyarchaeota archaeon | reverse complement strand
AAACTCGGGTGTTAAAAAACATACATTAACCAACAGTTAAGCCTCCGATTTTAATAACATAACAATGGATGCTAAACCGCCAATACTCCACGCGACAACTCTAACGAGATAGACGGCGATAAGCATCACCGCTGTTACATCTTTATAGATGTACGCTAACTTAACAGCGTAAAATATGAATATTCCAAAGAGGATGAAAATCAGCGCTGCTGAAATAATCCAAAACAAGTTATTGAAGAAGCCTAACAAAGCGAAAATTACAGACAGGAATAGCAGTATTGGTTGTATGTTCATAGAGAAGTCTGTTATAGCATCTCCCTTAATTAGCCTTGGGATCTTTAAGTATAACCTAAGAGTGTTTTTTCCATATTGAAACTGCTGTTTAAAGTAACTCCTCCATGTAGGACGATTGAAATGGTAACATTTAGCCGACGGATCAAGAATTATCTTATAACCCCTACTTGTTATCCTCACTCCTAAATCAGTGTCGTATTGAGTTGGCAAAGCCTCATTGAATCCTCCAATCTCCTCAAGCACATTTCTTTTAAGGAGCAAATTCATCGTTGCCGCGCGTTTAGCTTCGCCCTTTATTCGGCTATAGCGATATTCAATGTCATATCCTATGCATCTTGGTAAGGCACGTTCCCTATTCCAAGTTTTTATTGTTCCACTAGCACCAGCAACTTTTGGATCTGATAGGTGTACAATTAGTTTTTTAAGCCAGCTTCTTTCAACTTTAGCGTCTGCATCAATAATTCCTATTATGTCGCCTTTGGCGATTTTTAATGCGTAATTATAGGCTTCAGGTGCGCTTGAAAGTTTAACCATAACCTTCGCTGGAAAATTTTTCGCCAACGTTACAGTTGAATCCTTTGAGCCGCCATCAACAACTATCACCTCTAAGAGATCCTGTGGATAATCCAGCTCAAAGATTGACTTTAGACATTCCCCTATAGTCCCCTCGTTATTTAACGTTGAAACTATTATTGAAACCATGGGAAGATTACGAGAGCCACTCATCTTTAGTCGCCTAAAAAGGCAGCAAAAGATGCAATTAATATTTTCAGCCCATCTTTTATTGGATCAAGTTTTGACCTTCCATATGTTCTTTGCTCAAATTTTATAGGCACCTCCTGAGCTCTAAAGCCTTTTTTAATAGCTTTTATCAACATCTCAGACTCTATCTCATAGCCTACAGACTTTAAACTAATCGCTTTAACAATTAACGATTTAAAAGCTCTATACCCAGATTGGGAATCTGAAATTGCATGACCCGTCAGTATCCTTATGGTAAAATTGAGAATTTTCGCTCCCGCCTTATTTAATCCATTTATGAATACATTCCTATTATTTAAGAATCTTGAACCAATAATCAAATCTGCCTCATCTTTAAGTATTGGCTCTAAAATTTTTGGAATATCCTTTGGATCATGAGAGCCATCTGAATCTATAGTTATAATAATGTTTCCGCGAGCTTTACTAAATCCAGCTCTAAGGGCATACCCCTTCCCCATATGTTTTTTAAGCATCAAAACTTTAGCTTGACTAGATAAAGCCACGTTAACTGAGTTATCCGAGGAGCCATCATCAACAACTATCACCTCATAATTTAAGCCCATAGCATCTAAGGCATTTCTAATACCCTGAACAACATCCCCTACAGTAAGCTCTTCATTAAATACTGGAACTACCACGGATATGAATGGTTGCTTCTGCATTGTTATCCCTTGAGGCGAAGGAATTTATAAATGATATCAATACTAGTTCAAGCGATGTCTAAAGAAGACACTATTAAGAAAATAGAGGAGAATATTCTGAAGCGTGTAAAAACTGATAGGTTAATGTGGTTTTCAATGTGGTTTCTAGCATGTTTAGTGACTTTTGGAGCGGCACTTTTTCTAATGATCTATCTACTTGTGGAGCGGAGGAATAGGCATTTTAGCCGCCAGCGAGAGCTAGAAAGCCTCTTAATTGCACATTATAAGTTAGAAACTTCAGAACTTCCCGTAGATGCTCTGAATAACAGAAATGCTTTAATGTGGGCGATTTCATCGCCTACAATAGCCCCAATATTCATTATAGCCTACTTTTTGTCTAGGGATTTAATTCAACATAATGAGCATCAAAGAATTCTATTCGAAAAAATTTTAGAAAATAGAGTTAATAAAAAACCATTGTTAAATATTAAGAGGTGCATAACGATAACAGTGGTGACGCTAGGCTTGGGTATAATTTATTGGCTCTACGAGATTTTTAATGCCTATAATAGGCATTTTAAGGAACAATGGATGCTTGAAGATGAGATTCTTAAAAATCTAAAGATGGGGAATTAACGGCATGATCGAAAGAATTAAACGTAGACCACATGGAGGCGATGTCTGGAAATTTTCTAGAGAGCATAAGGTTCCGCTGGAGGAGATCATTGACTTTAGTGCGCCAATAAATCCTTTTGGAGCGCCGCCAATGGCTATTGAGGCCATTAAAAATTTTTCTCAAATCATTAAGTTTTACCCTGATAGGGATCCTAAGGAGCTGAAGGAGAGTATAGCAAATTACATCGGGGGAGTAACTGCAGATAATGTCGTATTAGGCAATGGTTCAGTAGAGCTTATTTACGCTTTTATAGAGCTATTTGCAAAAAAACAGGAAGTCGCAATAATAGTCCCGTCTTTTACGGAATATGAGGGTGCAGTGCTGAGAAGTGGCTCAAAGCCTATTCATGTTAGGTTGGCTGAAGATTTTTCCATTGATGCCAAGGTTGTTAAGGAAGCGATATGCGGCGAAGTTAAAATGCTGGTGATATGTAATCCCAACAGCCCATCTGGAAGAGTGTTTAAAAAGGATTTAATATTAGATATTGTGGAATATTGCCGCGAAAAAAGTGTTATGGTTCTTGTTGATGAAAATTACATGGATTTTATAGATCCAAGCTGGGATTATAGCGTAAGTCAGCAAGTTAACGAATTCGATAATTTATTCGTTGTAGGTTCCTTCTCTAAATTCTTTGGAATGCCAGGCTTAAGGATAGGATATGGCATAGGCCGTCCAGAGCTTGTACAAAATATAGAAGACCACTTAATACCATGGAATATCAACGCTTTATCCATAGTAGCAGCTAAAGCTGCATTGAATGACAAGGATTTTATCGAAAAAACAAAGAGCTACATAAAAATGGAGCGGGAAAAACTTGTCGAAATGCTTAAACAGATTAAGGCATTGAAAGTGTATCCTTCAGCTACAAATTTCCTATTAATAAGGGTATTAAGTGATGGCGTTAATGCCAGAATGCTTCAGGAAAAACTTGCTAAAGAAAAGATCCTAATAAGGACTTGTGAGGATTTCCACGGCCTCAATGATAAGTACTTTAGAATCTCTATTAGAAAGCCGGAGGAGAATAGGATTCTCGTTGAAGCTTTAAAAAGAATACTTGAGTGAAAGCCGCTAAAATTTTGTTCTTAGATTTAAAATGTATTTCTCAGCGTTTACAAGATCCTCAAAACTGTTTATATTTATAGCCGCTTCAATCCCGTCATAGACAAGCACTTCTTGCTCCATCTCTTCTTGAAAAACTTTTGAACCATCAATTATATTTATGCCAGAAACAGCGTAAAGCTTACCGAGGTGCGGATAGGTGGAGGTCGTCACTATACCAATCTCCATACATTTCTCCACAGGAACCAGAACTGTTAAAGCTGGCTTACCACATTCCTCATATTTAGAGATGACATAGTCTAAAAAAACGCCTTTAAGCGCTGGGAGATCTGAGGAGAGCGTTAAAACAGGCTGATAAAGCCGCTTATATACTATAGCCTGCTTTAAGTCTTCGTGATAATTTTTTCCATCAGTTCTTATAACGTTTAGGCCTTCTTTTAGGCATTTACTTTCGGTTTTTGGAGTATGAGGGCTTGTGACTATGTAGAAGTTTGAAACCTTACTAGAGGATTTAACGGCTTCTAATACCCAGTCGATTAGGGGTTTGCCTAGAAAGGCAGCTAGAGGTTTCTCGATTTCCGCGCTAAATCGCTTGCCTTGGCCGCCAGCCATTATTAAAGCTGGAATTTTCATCTCACCACCAGTGCTGCTATCAAGAGTATAGAGGCGCCGCGGCATATTTCGTTAGTGGCTCCTATAACGTCTCCAGATACACGTCCAAAGAGACGCTCGGAAACCCTCTCCATAGCTATGCCTATCGTGATTCCAAGCAGTACTACAGCAAGCCCATATATCCCCATGAGTGGAATTATAATCGCCATGGAGATAATGCAAGATAGTAAATTAATCTTTCTTCGACGATTAATTCTCGCAAATATGGAGCCCTTACCATCCATCGACGGTTTACCAAGCCATGGAATAACAACCATAGCAAGCTTAGCGCAAACTTCAGAACATATTAGAGATGCAAATAGGAGTTCAGAGTTTAAAATTAAAATTCCTAGAAAGTTGATAAACTCTATTAATGAGGCGAAGATGGCCCCCCTAAGGGTTACTATCCATGCGTGAGCGACGCGGACTCTATCCTCAATACTTTTTAGCCCAAGGACGTTCCCCAGATCTACGAGACCATCAAAGTGTTGAAGCCCAGTAAGCATAAGGATGAAGGCTAACGTAAAACCTGAAGCAAAAATTTTCACAAATAAATCTGAATGTATAGAAGTGAACTTGCCTATGAGGGAAAATATCGCCGAAAAAACTTGGTAGCTAAGTTGGAAATAAACTGCTGCAAGAAGCCCTATCAAAGCCCCAATAAGCGGGAATAAAAACATGTATTTAGCAGATGTTTCTAAGAAGCTTTCATCTTTAGCTAATGGTATTATCGTGAGGAAAGACACTAAATCCTTAAAAACTTTAAGCACTTTCATAGCTTATCATTAAGTTTAAACCTAAAAGATAAGCGTGTAGGTCGTGTGAAGGATTGAAGTGTATGACTACATTGAGGGGGATATTTAAGCTTCTAAGGTTACCATACTGGTTTATGACCGGAGGATTATCCCTATTAACACTTTTAGCCCTTGCTTCTGATTGGCCTAGCTTGAAACTAATGGCTTTAACGTTTTTCTCTATGGCGTTCTTGGGCTCGGCAGGTTTCGCCATAAATGATTACTTCGATAGACAAAGTGACGCTGTAATAAAGCCTAATAGGCCAATACCAAAGGGGGAGATATCGCCTGAAACTGCTGTTACAACTGCTATCATATTATTTGCTTTATCGCTTATTTTAGGCTATATTATTAATCCCGCCAGCTTTATAGTGATAACTCTAGACGCAGCCCTTCTAGTCTTATATTCAGCTTATATAAAGAGGAAGTCAGGATTTGCAGCAAATACATTAGTGGGTCTACTTACAGGAACCGCTTTCATTTATGGTGAGACAGCAGGTTACGGCGTCGTAACGGTGGCTTCAGCATCCATCTTTCCACTATGCTTAGGCACAATCGGCGGAAACATTTTAAGAGACATACTAAGCATGGATGGTGACTCCAAAGTTAACTATCCTACACTCCCCCTGAAGGTGGGAGTGGAGAGATCTGTGAAAATAGCCGCTCCATTCTTTATAATTTGCGCCATATTGGCGCCAATACCCTTTATACTTAGAATTTTTGGCGTTGCATACCTAATAATCATCTCCATGTGGAGCATTTCTGTACTATACGCGTCCATAAGTCTACTGAGGCAACCATTAATAGACAATATAAAGAGAAAGGAGCGCATGATGACCCTGGGTATGATTC
>JAGTRA010000064.1:0-481 GCA_018396935.1 Candidatus Bathyarchaeota archaeon | reverse complement strand
ATAGCCCTAATAGCTGAGGTTCTAGTATGAAAAGGAAGACGGAGAGCATATGCCCAGAGTGTTTAAGGAAGATCGATGCAGAGATTATCAATAAGGATGGCAAGATATTAATTGAGAAAAATTGTCCAGAACACGGGCGGTTTGAGGCGGTACATTGGCAGAGTCCAGAGGTATATAACTTTGTTGAAAAATTTGACTTTTTCAAATTATTCTTTGAATGTAAGAAACAAGACTTTAGTAAATGTCCAAGCTCTTGTGGACTGTGTGGAGGACACATTTCAAGGACTGTTATTGGAGTGATAGATCTAACTAAAAGGTGCGATTTAAAGTGTTCTATATGCTTTGCAAGTTTCTCTAACCCTGGGCAACAAGAAAGATACGAGCCAAGTAAGCAGGAAATTTTCAAGATGCTAGACTTTCTTAGCAGCTTAGATCCAAAACCTCCTTCTGTACTTTTTTCAGGAGGCGAACCGCTACTACG
>JAGTRA010000063.1:5067-6299 GCA_018396935.1 Candidatus Bathyarchaeota archaeon | reverse complement strand
GATGCTGAAAGAATTATGGCAGTGGCAACAACTAAGCATGTAACGCTTAAGCGTGTTAAGGAAATTGAAAGGGAGATAAAACATGACGTAGCTGCTATGGTGCGGGCATTAGCTGAAGCTAGTGGTCCAAGTGGAGCTTACGTGCACTTGGGAGCAACAAGTTATGATATTGTGGATACCGCTAATGCCCTCCAAATTCGTGATGCCCTCAATGTGCTTGAGAAAAAACTGAATGACCTTGAGATGCTTCTAATGGAGAAGGCTATACAATATAAGGAAACACTAATGATGGGGCGTACCCACGGTCAGCATGCTCTTCCAATAACCTTGGGCTTCAAATTCGCCGTTTGGATGAGGGAGATCTCACGGCATATTGAGCGAATACGTCAGTGTCGTGAGCGTGTATTGGTTGGGAAAATGAGCGGCGCTGTAGGCACTCAAGCTGGATTCGGAGATCATGCCATGAAAATTCAAGAGCTTGTAATGGCAAAGCTTGGTCTTAAACCCGCTGATATTTCAACGCAAATTATACAAAGAGATCGTTATGCTGAACTCATATGTAAGCTTGCTTTAATAGCTTCAAGCCTTGAAAACTTCGCCACAGAAATTAGAGAGCTACAGAGGCCTGAAATAGGTGAGCTCTATGAGCCCTTCGAGATATCGAAACAGGTAGGCAGTTCTACTATGCCTCATAAGCGGAATCCCGAAAAATGTGAGAGGATCTGTGGCTTAGCTCGTATTGTTCGTAGTCTCGTTATACCCGCTCTTGAGAATGTAGTTACTTGGCATGAGCGAGATTTAACTCAATCTTCAGCTGAACGCTTCATAATTCCTGAAGCCTTTATTCTTGTCGATTATATGCTCCATTTGATGACTAATATAATTGCTGGTTTAGAGGTTGACGAGGAAAGAATGTTGAGGAATATTGAGCTAACTCAAGGGAGAGCTATGTCAGAGGCTGTTATGATCGCCCTAACTAGGAAAGGCGTTAATAGACAGGAGGCTCACGAACTGCTTCGCAAACTTGCTATAAAGAGCATGTTGGAGAAGAAGCCTTTCAAGGAAGTGCTGATGGAGGATCCGTTAATCAGCCAAAAACTCGGCGAAAAGGAGATTGAGGAGGCTCTAAATCCGAGAAACTATCTTGGAACAGCCATAAAGCAGGTGGAGCTCATGATTGAGAAAACTAAAGCTGAACGTAAGAGCCGAGGACTAGAATAAGAGTGCTAATA
>JAGTRA010000063.1:0-5057 GCA_018396935.1 Candidatus Bathyarchaeota archaeon | reverse complement strand
TTCAGTTAAAGCCTTCTGTTTCCACTCTTCTTGACTAAGCTTCTCCCACGTTTCCTTTCTTATGAAGCCGCCTACCTGCTCCTTAATCCTCTTGGCGAGTGATGGGCCAATTGATGGGAGGTTCATTAAATCCTCAATTTTAGCGTTCCTTAAATCTTCTATGGTTTTGTATCCAGCGTTATAAAGTATGCGCCCCCTAACTCTCCCAATACCTTCTAACCTAACTATTGGCAATAACTCTCTCTTAACGCCTTTTTCAACTCTCTCAATAAGCTCTAAAGCTAAAGGCTGGATACTTCTAGCGTCAAATAAAGAGGCAAGCTCTGTCGTAGCGTAAAGTAACCACTTAGCATTTTCTATAACTCTATAAAGGTCGCCGGGCTGAACTCCAAATCTTCCGATAATCTCGTCTTCGCTGACTTCCTCAATCCAAGCCTTTAGAACCATGGCTGTTTTTACTTCCCCCAAGAATTCCTCATAGGCTATTCGATCACTCCACTCATCTGGCGGGGGTATCATGAACTCTTCTCGATGTTCCTCCATAAAAACCGCTACATCATCCAACTCCTTAGCAGAAGGTCTCAATAGAGGCTTCATGTCAGGTGTGTGTGCGATCATATGAAGGATGCTTAGCTCCGTAACCTTTAGTGGCTGCTGCCTCAAAGCGTCGCGTATTATAACCCCTGAAACAGGGTCAATGTACAGTTCGCTTACTCGTTTACCAAATTTAGTCGCGTAAATCCTGCTGCCCGCAACCTCTATCATCCCCTCTTTAAATAGGAATTTAAGGATCCGGGTTATAACTGTCTCAATAGCTGCTATGTCATATTGGTAAGCGTAAAATGTTCTACTGAAAAAGTCGTATATCCCTTGTTCAGTGTGGGCGTAATCGGCGGCTATAGTTGCGAGGACATGGCTCCTAAGAATTTTCTCTACGGCAAGCTTTGACCAGATGCGTTCAGGCTTAGCTAATACGTAACTCTCCATTAAGTAATCTACTTCATCTGAAGTTTTAGCGATTAGTATGGCCTCACCTACTCTATCATATCTTGGCCTACCGGCTCTACCACACATTTGCTTATACTCCAGAACGCTTATGGGATAATACCCGTAACCTGGCTCATAGCGCCTATAATCCTGTATTACAACAGTTCTAGCTGGGAGGTTGACGCCAAAAGCTAGTGTAGGCGTAGCCGTTAAAACCTTAATTCTGCCGGCTCTAAAAGAGTCTTCAACAATTTTCCTGTGGTCGCCACTTAGACCAGCATGATGAAAGGCTACGCCATGCTTTATGAGATCTGCTAATAGCTCGCTTATCCTAGTTTTCTCACCAGTTGATAACACTTTTTCAGCTTCCTGCTCTAAAGCACGCTTAATGGATTTAGATAAAAGCTCTCTAACTTTAGAAGCAGCTTTTCGAGCCGTGGCTACAGCCCTTTCCCTTGTGGATGTAAAAATCAACACTTGACCTCCAGCTTTAACAGTATTAAGTGCCAAGTTTACCGCGGGGTCCTCTACAAAAACTTCAACTTTTCTAGATTCCCCATCCTTAAATTGAATTTCATCACCGAGAATAACTCCTTCCTTCAAAGTTATTGGCCGCCAATCCATAGTTACATAGGCTGCCTTAAGCCACTCCGCTATTTCTTCAGCATTACTTATTGTAGCGCTTAGGGCTAAAATCTGAATTTCAGGATTTATCTGCATAAACCTTGCCAGTACAATCTCAAGGGTTGGTCCACGGTCAGCTTCATTTAATAAATGGACTTCATCAGCTACAACTAGTGAGATGTCATCTATCCATTTAGCCCTATGTCTAAGGAGCGAATCAGCTTTTTCATTTGTAGCTACTATGATATCATATCGCTCTAGCCATGGATCAGCACTGTCATAGTCACCTGTTGTAATCCCAACACTTACGCGTTCACCATTAGGCTTGATTATAGATGAGTATTTGTTGAATTCCTCATATTTCTCATTAGCTAATGCTCTGAGCGGTGTAAGATAAAGCACTTTGCCATCTCTTTCTAAAACATGTTTCATAGCGCAGAGCTCAGCGATAAGAGTTTTTCCAGATGCTGTGGGGCTGGCTAGAACAAGATTGCGGCCTTCAAGGACTCCTGCCCGTATAGCTTCCACTTGGGGCGGATTAAGTTCTATAATCCCCCCTTGGATAAGTATCTCCTTAACAGATTCTGGAATCGATAGCTCCACAATTTTCAACCCAAATACGCCTTTTTCAATTATTACCTCACAAAGAGTGATGAAATACCAATTAAAAATATTCTGCTACCCTTTTTAAGCGGCTGGCGAAAATGTTCATATGCACATTTTCAACTAACTGTATTTTTCGAACTTCTGATATATAGCGTGAAATATGACATGCTTATGACCATACTGAGTATTAAACTTAGCATGTATGGTGCGTTTATGGTGATGTATTCAGCTACAGCGCCACCTGAAAGCGAGCCTGTGAGATAGCCTACTCCTATGAGGCTTTCGAACAATCCCGCTCCATAACCTTTCGCGTGGCTTGCCCACCTCATTATTAAGGATATGGATGCTGCGTAGAGGATTCCAGCGCCGAAGCCGTATATGGCGAAGGCTACTGAAAAAGTGATGGTTGTGGAGCTTATCATGGCGATGGCTGAAGCGAAGACCATTGCGGTTGACCCTATTATGAACATTTTAATTTTTCCAATTTTTTCTTCAACTCTGTATGCCTCTGAAAATGTTAGGAATCTAGCAAGACCATTTATGAATATGGCTATACCTGCCTCGTAAGCTGGGATGCCTAGCAAAACAGCATGAGCTGGGAAAAGGTTGAATATTATCCCAAGGATAAATGAAAATAGGAGGATCGCAGCTACAGCCATAACTATTTGGCTTAAATCTGCGCCTTTAAGCCTTGGGTGATCGAGTTTTTGACGTTTTACCTCTTTTAGCGGCTCTATAACAAGTATTGAAGATGTAATTGCCAAAGTTAATGAAACTGCTGATGATAGTATAAATGAGCTTTTAGCTCCACACAAGCTTATGAGCATCCCACCTATCACTGGACCAATTATGGCTGCAGAACTCCATGAAAGATTAAACCTTCTAAGAGTCTCCTCCACCGCCCTACCATCGACTTCAACCAGCATAGCCTCTATAGAAGGCCAGAACATAGCTGTTGCTAAAAGTTCGATCGCTTTTATAGGAACAAGCATCAGGGGCTCACTAATTAGGATGTATATAATGCATGAAACGCCATAAAGTAGCATTGATCCTATTATGGGGATCCTCCTCCTGATTTTATCAGAAATAATACCCATGGCGAAGGGCATGAATGAGTAAATTAGTCCTCCAGCTGCCCCAATTACGCCTAATAACAGTTGAGAAGCCCCTAAACTTGCAGCATATATTGGCGTGGTTATGCTAACTATGCCCATTACCATTTGCATAAGGAATACGGAGCAGAGTATACACTTTAAAGATCTAGCCGCTTTTACGTTAAATGTTTCCATAGAACTTCTGGAAATAAGTCCAATTATAAAAGTCATAAGCTTCTTTAAGTTTCTTCATATGTTTCAATTGCTATAAGTTATAGTTATGGCTGAAATTGTGTATGGAGAAATTTAGCGGCTTGAAAAAACAAGCTTAGATATGATCCCATATTGTGAGCAAATGCTTTTTCTATGAGCTTTGGTTTTTATTTTTGTCAAAAAAGAGGGCCTTGTATGAGTGTGCTTGAGAATGTTAGAGAGCTTCTCCGGGCTCATGAAGGACTTAAGAGGGAAGTTTACTTTGACATTGAAAATGCTAGCTTCGTCCCTCAAGAAGTGGTTGATGCGATGCTTCCTTATTTCAACCAGCGTGCTTATGGTAACCCTACTTTGACACATAAGCCTGGTTGGGAAGCTTTTGAAGCTATTATGGAATCCTCTCAGAAAATCGCTGGCTTTCTAGGTTGTAGTGTTGAGGAAATAAACTTTACACCTGGCGAAACTGAAGCTAACAATCTAGCTCTCATAGGAACAACTTTAATGGCTCGAAAGAAAGGTGGTAAAATTATAACCTCCCAAGTGGAGCCTTTAAGTGTAATTAATGTGGTTGACCTCCTTGAGAAATTTGGCTTCACAGTTGAGAAGATTCCTGTGGATAGGGATGGCTTCATAAACCTTGAGAGACTTAAGGAGGCTGTTGATGATCAAACCATAATTGTAAGCTTGTCCGCAGTAAACCATGAAATAGGCACAATTCAACCTATAAAGGAGGCTGTTGATATTGTGAAGAGCAAGAAGCCGGATATACTCTTTCATACAGATGCTTCTGACGCTTACGGGAAGATTCCCCTCAATTTTAAGGACCTTAAAGTGGATATGGCAACGATAAGTAGCCCAAAAATATTAGGGCCAAGAGGTGTAGGCGTCCTTTACGTTAGGGAGGGTGTACACTTAGAGCGAATTCTTGAGGGTCAGATAGGCACCCAAAGGCTTTGGCCAGGTGTTGAGAACACTCCACTCATAGTAGGGTTTACAAAAGCTTCCGAGCTAGCTTTTCACAACTTCAATGGTAACGTAGATTATATGCGCAATTTGAGAGATAAATTGATTGATGGAATATTCGAGGCGGTTTCAGATGTCCACTTAAATGGACCTAGAGGCGACAAAAGAGCCCCTGATAATGTGAATATAAGCTTTCTAAGGTGTGAGGGGGAGGCTCTAACCATTGAGCTAAGCCTGCATGGAGTTTATGTCTCAAGTGGAAGTGCTTGCACCCGGCGGGTGTTGCAGCCAAGTCATGTGCTTGTTGCAATTGGGCGAAGATTTGAGGAGGCTCATGGAAGCATACTTATGAAGGTAACACGTTATCATACGGATGAAGACATAGAGTATGCCCTTGAAGTTATTCCTAAGGCTGTTGAGAGACTTAGAGGGATAACGGGCTCAACGGTGACGAAGTAAATGTCTAGGTCTCCTTTACCCTATAGCAAGAAAATTCTAGAGCTTTTCAAGAATCCTAAAAACCTCGGGCGGATGGAGGATGCTACAATATCCGCCGTAGCTGGGAACCCC
>JAGTRA010000062.1 GCA_018396935.1 Candidatus Bathyarchaeota archaeon | reverse complement strand
GTGGCCCCAACCACTACACCATCAGCACCCCATAACAAAGCCTTCTTTGCAAAAACGATGTACTGCGGGATGCTAACTCTAGTTTCCGGATCAAATACTATTTGACCATAACCCTCATCCGCGCCTTTATGGCTCATATATACAAGGAGTATTACGCCTCTCTGTAATTTTCTCGTAATACTAAATACTGGGGCTAAGCCATCTTCCCAGCCGACAAAAGGATTAGCGATTAATGCATCAAATCCAGCTGCGTAATAGTATTCAGCAATCACCTGATTTGTAGAGCCTATGTCGTTAATTTTGCAATCTGCAATAGCGGGTAACCCTTTTTCATGAGCTATCTCCACGAGCTTTTGAACACCATCGAAAACTCCTAGTGGTAATATAAGGTGATGATTGATTTTTATAGCGCAAATGTATGGATGAACCATTTCTAGAACCATTTCAGCCCTCTTATATAATTGGCTACTATTTTCGGGCCTTTCAAAAGGGAAGTCCAAAGCTAAAACTATTGATGAACCATGCTCTTCAGCGGATTTAGCAATTCTATCAGCAAATCGCATCTTTTTCACACTCCAGCGGGGACTGAACTAAAAAAGCGTATAAACCCTATCTTGCCACCACAAACTGTATTAATATATTTTAGGGCTAGCTGAACCGCGTCTTCTAGTTGCTGGCGGCCTATTCCCTGAGCCCCATAAGCAACTATAAGTATCTCCTTAGTATCCTCGGTTATCTTAGTATGCTCTGAATCTCTATGAGGATAGATGCATAACACCCTCTCTGAGTCTGTCAAAACAAGCATGCGCTCGTCCAGTTTTATGGGTTTCGTCGCACCTATACCCATAAACTCCTCATCTTTCCGAGCAAAACGTATATTAAGAGGGGGGTGCAAACGCGCCATGTCAAAGCCACTTATTGGAATGATCGTCTTTATAGATGCCAAGTTATAAGCATCTACAGCGGTTAGTAATGTGGGTACTGGATTACCGCGAAGAACACGGCGCAAAAGAGCCTCGCCTGATGGCCTTGTTTTAGTAGGATCTATACCTATCCGCCAGTACAAATCACGATAAGCCCTGACTATCGGGTTGTCCTTAAGAGTATCTAACGAGTATTTGGACAATACCTCCTTACAGACAGATTCTTTCAGCTCTTTAATTTTATTATTCTCTTTCTCTACTGAAACATTGGTTATATTACCAATAGCTACAGCAAGTCCGGGGAACTTTCTTACAACATCATCAGACCAGTAGAGATCGATAGACATAACCAATCAACCTAACATCAACTATATCATAAGTGAGACATTAATGTTAAATATTTAGTAGCTAAGCATCTCACTAAATCTTAATACAAGGATGAAGACATGATAGGAGAAGTTTTAGCATTGTGCGCTGCTCTTTGCTGGACGATTTCAGCTGTGCTCTATAGAGAGGCACTAATTGATGTTAAACCCATACTCGCTAATACTATACGCAGCATAGGAACAAGCATGTTTATAATGACTATTCTAGCGTTAACTGGAGGTTTCAAGGTCTTAATCAGCCTTCCAGCTCACGTTATCATGCTTGCATGCGTCAGCGGTCTAGTGGGTCTAGGTTTTGGGGATACCCTTTATTTGCTAAGCTTAGAAGTTATAGGAGTTTCACGCGCTGTGCCAATAACATGCTCATATCCTCTCTTCAATATTATATTTGCAAGTCTACTTGAGGGGGAGAAAGTGGAATGGCAAATAATATTAGCAGCTGTTGCTATCGTAGCGGGCATATGGTTGTTAAGTTATAATTCAAATAATTCTGAAATGGCGATGAAAAGGAGGGATCTTGTAAAAGGCGTAAGTGCTGCTATAGCAACGGCAATATTATGGTCAATAAGCATATCCCTAGTAAATATAGCGGTTAATGAGGCCTCTAACTTACAGCAAATTTTCGCAATCAACAGCGTAAGGGTTGTATTTTTAATGTCACTCCTTATAATCATCACAGTTCTAACTGGAAAGAAAATAAACTTCATAAATATGGATTGGAAAAACATTGCTAGGCTTTCTGCAGGAGGAATAATAGCATTAGGATTGGGCTGGTTCCTTTTAGCCTTAAGTCTCATTTATATTCCAGAAACACGAGCAGTACCTATATCCTCAACAACTCCACTTTTCTCAGCAATTGCAGGAGCATTGTTTCTTCACGAAAAAGTTACTTTTAACGTTATAGTGGGTTCAGCTGTTATAGTTCTTGGAGTGGCACTTATATTCATGGCCTAACGATGCTACGATACATGTTTATATTTGAATCAGATAATTTAGGTGAAAATGATGAACGGAAGGTTGCTTGAAGAATTGCTGGTGAGATAATTCTCTCGAGTAAACCTGGGGCTACTATGAGGAAATGGAGGGAGCTTTTCGCAATTTCCCAAACAGCTCTTTCAACTAAGATGGCACTTTCACCATCTGTGATAAGCGATTATGAAAGTGGACGAAGAAAAAACCCTGGTACGAGGTTTTTAAGAAGATTTGTATGGGCTCTTTTGAAGATTGATGAAGAGAGAGGAAGTAGATTTATCCGTGAATTTGCAAAACTCACAAGTTCTCCAAGTATGGCTGTAATTGACATCAAGGAATACCCACTTCCAATCCCGATTCAATATTTTTGTAAGGTTATTAACGGCAAAGTTGTCGCATGCGCAGATGTCTCAGTAAAGTCTATCAGAGGTTATACAGTGGTGGATAGCGCAAGTGCGATAGAGACTCTCTCTGGATATGAATATTTACTTCTATTTGGAGCTACGACAGATAGAGCGTTAATATTCACAAACATAAGTAATGAAATCTCACCAATAATACTTGTGAGAATAAGTAGCTTAAAACCTGCTGTGGCGGTTTTTCATGGGACAATACCTGATGATTACTCAGTACACCTTGCAGAACTCGATCACATACCTTTGATTTATACAGGCATACCAACAATTGAACAGCTTATAAAAACTCTTCGAAAACTATATCGCATTGCCCTCAGAAAGAAGCTAGGTAAGTCGGTTAGCCTGCCTCATAAAGTAATAACGTAATGCTGGGTTAAGATTTGATAAAAGTTGGGTGTTGCGGCTTCCCTACCGCTATGAAGCGTTACTTCGAAAAATATAGGCTTGTAGAATTAAATAGCACCTTTTACCAGTATCCTAACCTAGAAACCGTTAAAAGCTGGAGGGAAAAAGCGCCAGAAGATTTTGAGTTTACTGTTAAAGCTCATCAGGACATAAGTCACAGATTTAAGATGAAAGCTAATGAACGCTGTTTAGAATCCTTCAGTAGGATTAAAGCTATATGCGAAGCCCTAAGGACAAAGATCATGCTAATTCAAACGCCAGCCTCTTTTACACCTGACAAGCTTGGTGATGCCGAAGAATTCTTTAGAAAAATCGACCGCGAAGGCCTAACACTAGTTTGGGAAACTCGTGGACCAACATGGGAAAAACCCGAGGTACGCGATAAACTTCAAAAAATGTTGGAGAAATTAGATATAATACATGTAACAGATCCGTTCAAAAATCTTCCAGTTCACACCAATTATATAGCCTATTTCAGGCTACATGGCCTAGGTTCGAGACTTTACTACTATCAATATGACAATGAGGAACTTAAGAAACTTAGAGAACTTATAAAACCCTATGAAGAAGAAGGAAAGACGGTTTATGTGCTTTTCAACAACCTTTCCATGTTTGATGATGGAGCGAGGTTTATGTATTATATTTCCACAGGCAAGTTCCCAAGCATAGCAGAGACGGTAGGGATAGATTCCATAAGAAAAATTATCGAAAAAACACGTTACCCGGCATCGAAAAGCACCCTTATAAAAAAGTTAGGCTGGAGAATTGTAGAAGTTAAAGAAGGGAAACAGATACGTATTCAAGAACTATTAGAAAAACTTCCAGCTAAAACTTTTAAGACCGCTGAAGAATTGCTAAAGGATTTAAAGGCGGTTTTTGAAACTTTAAGCCAAACGCTCTAAGTCTAAGTCTTGCATCAAAATTACGCTATTATTTTCATGAATCGAGGCGCGTAACTTGCTACATCAATTTAAAAACATTCTAGACCCATACCTTTACCTTCAGTGTAATGTGATAAACAAAGAGTCAGATCTCAATAATGTTTAGATACGATAGGAGGGCAAAAAGTGGTGTTAACAAGAATCAAGGCCAAGGTTCAATTAGTTGTAGCGAATCAAGCTAAATTCATATTCAAGATAGGGTTAACCCCAAACATGATAAGTAGTATAGGTTTAGCGCTAGCATTTTTCTCGGCATTGGTTTATGCCCATGGGCATGAGAATCTTATACTCGCGGTATTTTTACTGATATCTTCCGGATACTGTGATTTGATGGACGGTGCTGTCGCGAGAATATATGGAATTGCAACATCTTTTGGAAGTTTCCTTGATTCTATGCTCGATAGATACGCAGATGTAATGATATATTTCGGGCTGATTATAGGTGGTTTATGCTCAGTTACATGGGGTCTCACGGCGTTAGCAGGATCTCTTCTTGTAAGCTATTCAAGAGCCCGTGCTGAGGCGGTTGGCGTAAAGATGGAGACTATAGGGGTTGCAGAAAGGCCTGAAAGGCTATTATTAATTATTATAGCAACTTTAGTTGAAGTATTCGTGAACGGAGCAATAGAAGTTGCAATGATAATTTTAACATTAACAACGAATCTTACAGTACTACAAAGAAGTGCATACACATATAAAGCATTAAGGAGCGTCTAAGTTATGCTTGTTTTGGACGCCTGAGTTTACGCTCCTCTCTGGCTCTAACTTTTACGATGCCATAATGCACTGCGCATGAGACGCAGTAATACCTTGTCTCAACTGGTGCAGATATATATGCACCTTTTTGACGAAGTTCTTTAGCTAACACAGGATCTACTAATGAAATCCGCCGCGTCACCTTCTTGGCTTTATCGCGTGGAACCATTTCACCACAATTGGCACATTGAACGAAACCACTTCTACCCTTTGAACCTTTGGATCGCCCGCGGCTTTTCCTTTTGTAAGGCATAAATCACATCCCACTCAGTTCTAAATTTGATATGAAATACTCACTTATATATCTGTTCTCGATTCAAGTGGTGAAAAACATGATTTAACCACTTAACTTAATTAATTTAGACATTGATGGCGGACATATCTGCATAGAAGGGTAAGGAATAAAGTTTTAAATTCTGCTTCCAATGAGTTTTTAGGAAAACTAGGGTAATATAAAAGTGGCGGTAAACATGGCTGAAATTGGGATTAGACCAAGGTTGCTTGTTAAAGATGTCATGAGTAGCCCAGTTATAACAGTGGAAGAGGAAACTACGGTTAATGTTATAGCTGAACTAATGGATAAACATGGGCTTGGCTGCATCATTGTAACAGGTAAAGATGGGAAACCCATCGGGATTATAACTGAGAGAGACCTTGTGAGTAGGGTGCTGGCTAAAAATGTTAGGCCAGATTCTATTAAAGCCAAAGATGTTATGACTGCCCCGCTTATAACTATAGAGCCTGATGCTACTATTAACGAAGCTGCTAAGAAAATGAGTAAGCTAAACATCAGGCGACTAGGCGTTATGTATAAGGGTGAGCTTATAGGTCTGATATCAAGTAAGGATATAGTAAATGTTATGCCAGAACTAATAGAAACTATTGAAGAAAGGGCTATGATTGAAGGCGAAAACCTAGCCCAAGTGAGCATAAGCGAAGGTTCATCCCTCGCCGGATACTGTGATCGCTGTAGAATATGGTCAGATAACCTGAAAGAAGTAAACGGAGAATTTATTTGTGAAGAATGCAGAATAGAACTAGAGACTGAATAGCAACTAAAAGAGCGATATTTTGCGTGTTGAGGAGATAGCTAACTTTGAATATCCATCTGTTTACGAGGATGAAACTGTAACGAAAGCTCGTGCTATTTTGCGTGATTTTTCCCTTAGGATGTTACCTATAACTAACCTTGAGAAGAGGCTTCTCGGAGTAATTACACGGAGAGACGTCATGATTATATCCTCATCAAAATCGCCAATAAAAGTTAGGGGAATAATGACGTACCCTAGACATGTAGCCCAATTAGGGGATGACGTCTATCAAACGGTTAGAAAGATGATAAAGGTGGATGAATGGTATGTGCCTCTTGTAAACTCCTTTAAGGAAAAAGTTTTACTAGGAGTTATTGGGCTGGAAAACTTTATAGATCAAATAATTAGGCATGGCCCTGAAAAACTAGCTCTGCCTGTTTCGAGATTATGACACCTAACGTATTGACATGCTCTCCAGAGGATGAGGTAGATGATGCCTGGCTTCTTATGCAAGGAAAGGCGATTACAGGACTTCCAGTCACGTTAAATGGGAGACTAGTGGGGCTTTTAACGCAGAAG
>JAGTRA010000061.1:3885-6432 GCA_018396935.1 Candidatus Bathyarchaeota archaeon | reverse complement strand
CAGAGGCGTTGCTGTTGCCCTCCTGAAAGGCTTAAAGCATTATCATTAAGCCTATCCTTTACCTCGTCCCAGAGGGCTGCCTCCCTTAGGCTTCTCTCAACAATTTTTGGGATTTGATCCTCCTTAGCCAGCTTATGAATCCTTAAGCCATAAGCTATATTCTCAAATATTGATTTAGGAAATGGGTTTGGCTTCTGGAAAACCATGCCAACTTTCCTTCTAAGCTCATATACGTCAGTATTTCCATCGTAAATATTTTGGCCATCAATTATAACCTCGCCTGTTGTTCGACATGGACCCGCAATCTCATTCATTCTGTTTATAGCCCTTAAGAGGGTTGTTTTTCCACAGCCTGATGGCCCCATTATAGCGGTTACAGCGTTTTCCCTTATCTGGAGGTTTATATCCTTCAAGATGTGACACGTCCCAAACCATACGTTAAGGTTTCTAATATCTACCTTAACCATAACTGTCTTCTCCTATAGTAAACCCTGAAGGTTATGGCTGCAGCTGCGAAAATAACCACTATCATGAATAGGATTAGGGCTATTCCAAAAACTCTTTCAGGCGCCTCTCCTAAAGCAACAATCTTCACATAGAGGTTGAAGGCTAAGGCCATGATGGGCTCCAGTGGGGATTTAGGGAGACCCCTCGTCACTAGGACGCAGGACGTAAAGAGGATGGCGGCGGTTTCTCCAGCTACCCTAGCTATGCCTAGAAGGATGCTTGTGATAATTCCTGGAGCAGCTGCTGGAAGCGTTATAGAAGTTATAGCCTTCCACTTAGGAGCCCCCAGCGCCAGAGCTGCTTCTTGAAAGGATTTCGGAACCATTTTTATAGCTTCCTCTGAACCCCTAATAACTATTGGAAGCATCATTAATGTAAGCGTTAGCCATCCTGCAGCTAAGCTTATTCCAAGCCCAAGCTGGCGGCAGAAGAAGGTATATCCAAAAAGCCCAATAACTATGGAGGGAACCCCCGCTAGGTTGTTTATGGCTTGATCTATTACGCGGGTTAACCTCCCTCTTGGAGCATACTCCACAAGATATATGGCTGCCAGCAAGCCTATAGGCCCCGCTATTCCAGCAGATCCAACAAGGAGGTATAGGGTTCCAATAATCATCTCAAAATATCCGCCCTGTAGGGCGCTTTTTGTAAGATGCTCAAGTTTTATTGTTCCCAAGCCTGAGAGGAGGATGGCTGCTATGGTGGCGAAGGCTGCAACGCATAGGGCTGTGGCTAAGCCAAAAATTGTGAAGATTATCTTCTCCTTTATTCTAGCAGCCTTCATCAACCAGCCCCCCTAATTTTTGCTTTTTCCCTTGTTACAACTACGTCCGCAAGGGTGTTTACGATGAATGCTATAATGAATAGGATTAGCCCCAATCCGAAGAGGGCGCTGTATTCAAGGCTTCCAACAGCAGCTTCCCCCATTTGCATGGCTATGGCAGCTGTTAGCGTGTAGACTGGCGAAAGGATGTTCCATGGTGGTGATGGTATTATGGCGGTGTTTCCAGCCACCATGAGGACGGCCACGGTTTCCCCTATAGCCCTCCCGAAGCCTAGGAGTATGCTGGCTAGAATTCCAGACTTGGAGGCTGGGAGGACAATGCCCTTTATCATCTGCCATCTAGTGGCTCCAAGGGCTAGAGCTGCCTCTCTATACTCCTTTGGAACTGCTGCTATAGTTTCTCCAGCCACTCCTACAATGGTTGGGGTGCTCATGATTGCCAATATAATAGAGGCTGTTAAAGCCACTGTTCCCGTTGACAGCCCGAAGAGGGATGCTATTCTAGGCGCTATAAAAAGTAGCCCTATGAAGCCGTAAATAACGGATGGTATGGATGCTAAAAGCTCAATTATGGATTTAATGGGATCCCTAAGCGGGTGGGGTAAAATTTCTGATATAAAGATGGAGGATGCGACTCCAATGGGGATTGCAATAGCTAAAGCTACGAATACGACGATAATGGATCCGTAAATAAGTGGAAGCCCGCCGTAGCGTCCAGCGTTAGTGTCCCAAACTGCTCCAATAATTAATTCAGCTCCAAGATTGAGGAAGGCTTGGCTTCCCTCCCTAACTATGAAGATCAGCATTAAAAGGAGGAGGATTATAGCGGAGGATGCACATATAAAAGCAGGGGCTCCCAGCGGCTCAGCTCTTAAGGATTTCAAAAAAATTGTTGTTTCTTTCAGTTTTTTCAGCATTTTTATCCCAAACTTATGAGGCTGGGTAGAGATATGGCAGTTTAAGGTATCCATATCGCTCAACCATCTGCTGCCCCTCTCTGCTCCTAACGAAGTCTATGAATCTATCAACTAGGGAGCCGCTTTCAGGCTGACCCCTAGTTACCAAGTAGAGGTATCTGGACATGGGGTACTCCCCACTTGTTATGGTTTTAATTGTTGGAGTTATGTATGGTTTTCCCTGCTCCTTCGCTATGGGTATGGCATAAACTTTATCGCTTAGGAATCCGTACCCTATGTATCCTATTGAGTATGGGGTTGTTTCAATCTTATTTCTCACCGCTGGATTACTGGGTTGAA
>JAGTRA010000061.1:0-3875 GCA_018396935.1 Candidatus Bathyarchaeota archaeon | reverse complement strand
CCAAGGCTGCATAGTGAATTCCTCAAAGGTTCCCCTTGTGCCTGAACCTGGCTCCCTCACTACGACAATTATCTCCTTATGGGGTAGTCCAGGTTTAACTTCATCCCAATATGTGTATTCTCCTGCAAAAATTTTTCCCACTTCTTGTAGAGTTAACTCTAATGGATGGCTAGCATTGGCTACTGATGGATGTACTACAACGCATATGGCGTCTATGGCTATTGGATGCAGCCACAAGTCTACACCCTTCTTCTTAGCATTTTCGATTTCCTTTTCATTTGGCTCCCTTGAGGCTGCTCCAATATCTATTACGCCGTCGATGATGTTGCTGTAGCCAACTCCTGTGCCCCCTCCCTGGACGGTTATGGTTAACCCTGGATGCATCTTCATTAACTCAATAGCGCAGGCGTTAACTATTGGCAGAACCGTTGTTGATCCAGCTATGGTTATGCTTCCAGTTTGCCATGAGGCTTCTCCGCCATCTGTTTGAGGCGTTGTCGTGTTAGCGCCTATCATGTATCCAGCTGCGAAGCTGATTATTATGAGGATTAGCGTCAGCATAGCTCCTATTTTTGAAAGCCCCTTCATGCCTTTACTAACCATTCATCAACCTCCTTCATTTTTATGTTCTATTTTTGTTGGAAAATGCTATATTGCTTATCCGAATAAACTCTATAGATGAATTTAAACTATATAGTGTGGCGGCGTTTATGGCTGAATCCCCTCGAGAGGTTAGGAAAATCCAGTTTACTGGCAAATCTACCTTTATAGTTTCCCTGCCTAAGCGTTGGGTAACCCGCATGGGGCTTGGGGCTGGAAGCCGCTTAATAATTATGGAGCAGGGTGAATCCCTAATTTTAACGCCTGAAGGTGTCGGTAGGGTTATTGCTGAACCTATTGAGGCGATTATACGCGTTTCCGCCTCAGATAGCCCTGATAAAGTTGTTAGGGAAATCATCTCGCTTTACTTAGTGGGCTATAATTATATAAGCGTGAGGGCTTTAGATGGCTGCATAAATACTGTTCATAGAAATGCTGTAAAGGAGCTTGTTCGTAAGAAGCTTGTTGGCGTTGAAATTGTTTCCGAGTCTCCAGGGGAGGTGAAGCTTCAGGTTCTTATAAGCTATCCAGAGCTTTCTGTTGAAGCTGCCCTTAGGCGAATGTGCTTTATAGCCTCCTCAATGCATGGTGAGGTTTTAGAGGCGCTGAAGGCCATGGATAAGAGGCTTGCTCGAGAGGTGATTGAGCTTGATGATGAAGTTGATAGATTTGGGCTGTACATAATACGCCAGCTTAAGGCTGCTGTGCAGGATGCTAAAATCCTTAGGGATGTAGGCCTCTCAAGCCCTAGAGACTGCCTAGGCTACAGGGTTATTGTAAAGTTTGTGGAGCGTATTGCTGATCATGCTGTTAAAATTGCTGAAAATCTTCAGGGCATGGAGGAGGGGCTTGGAGAAGCTGTTACCCATAAGTTTGAGGAGATAAGCAATTTTGTGAGGGCTATTTTTCAAGATGCTATAACAGCCCTCTTTAAGGGCGACTACTTATCTGCTGAGGCTGTGATCGCTAAGTCTAAGGCTATAGCCCAGCTGGAGGATGAAGCCTTAAAGCTTGCTCAGAGGGATGGCGTTAAAAGCATGGCTGCCATTAGGATGATGCTTGAAAGCTTAAGGCGGGCTGCTGAATATGCAGGCGACATAGCTGAGGTGGTTCTGAACCTGAATATTCATAAAGTCGTTGCCTCCGTTAATGCCTGAGTAGGAATGCTACAGCTTTTTTGCCGCAACTTATATAAGCGTGGGTTGGGTAGCCCTTTAGGATGCATATGAATTCTTTGAGAATTAAGTGGCAGCGGCTTGTTTCTGGCGGGGAAACTTGTTCGAGGTGTGATTTAACCGGTAGGGAGCTTGAAAGGGCTGTTAATATTCTTAGGAGGGCTCTTAAGCCCCTTGGTTTAGAGGTCACTTTGGAGAAGGTTGAGCTTTCTATGGATGAGTTTGTGAAGAGCCCCCTTGAATCTAATAAGATTCTGATTAATGATCGCCCCCTAGAGGATTGGCTTGGGGGAGAGGTTGGTCAAAGCCCATGTTGTGGCGTATGCGGTCCCCATGATTGTAGAACCATTAAGCTGGATGGGAGAATTTATGAGGCTATTACTGCTGACTTAATAGTTGAAGCTGGGCTTGCTGCTGCTTCAAAGCTTTTAAGCTCCTGTGGAGGGTGTAGCTGTAGCGGATCCTCAGGAAGTTGTCGCCGTTAACCCTCTTTTAGAGGGTTCTCCCCGTTTTTGTTGGCAAAAATCTAATTAGATTAATTTGAGAGCCTACTCTTGGCGATGAATCGCTTATGCTTCTTTGCTACAACCTCCATAGGGGTTGAGGATGTAGCAGCTGAGGAGGTTAGGAGCTTAATTGGCTCAGATGTGAAGCTTGAGGTGGGGCGCGTCTCCTTTAAGGGTGGAGTGGGCGACATTTACGTTTTAAATTTGAAGGCTAGGACTTTACATAAGGTTTATATTCAGCTTGTTAAGGCTGACTTTAAAACCCTTGATGACATTTATAGGGTTGCTAGAAGCCTTGATTACACCTGGATAATTGATGGTGATCAATCTTTCGCTATTAGGAGTGAGAGGATTGGAGGCCACTGCTTTACGAGCATGGATGTTTCAAGGGTTGTAGGCCAGGCTGTAATTGACTCCTATCAAGAGGCTACTGGTAGGAGGCTTAGGGTGGACCTCGAACAGCCTGACGTTGAGATCTATTGCCTTGTTAGGAATTACAGCCTCCTTATGGGTGTAAACACCACTGGCGAGTCTCTTCATAAGCGTGGCTACCGCGTTTATGATCATCCCGCAGCTCTAAAGCCAACCATCGCTGCAGCCATGTTGAAGATAAGCGGCTGGAGGCCTGGGGAATCGCTATTAGACCCCATGTGTGGCGGGGCTACAATACCTATAGAAGCTGCTTTAATGGCTAGGGGGGTCATGCCCTCCAAGTTTAGGAGTAGCTTCGCCTTCCTAAAGTTGAAGATATGTGATCTCCAAGAGTTTAAGGCTGTTAGGGATAAGCTTCTAATGGAGGAGAATTGCAGCTTTAACCCGGAAATTTACGCCATGGATAAGCTTCAAAAGCATTTAAGCGGCGGCGTTAAGAATGCTGAGGAAGCAGGGGTTAAAGACGCTATTAAGTTCAAGATTGGAGACGCTACTAAGCCTGAAGAATACCCTAACGGGTTCTTCAGCCACATTATTGTAAACCCGCCCTATGGATTAAGAGCCCATCCCAAGGAGGGCGTAGGCAGGCTATATGAGGAATTTCTTAAGGCGTTAAAGGCGAAAAATCCGGGGTCAACCCTAACCATAATAACCGCAGCCTCTAAAAGGTTTAGAGAAGCTGCGGAAAAAACAAACATAACCATAATGGAGAGACGAAAAATAATGCACGGCGACCTACCCGCTGAAATATTCACCTGTAAAATATAGCCCTCAAGGCCCCCGCCAAAATAGGTAAGCCTTAGTCTGTAGGAGGAATCCCGCAGCCTTAATTAACTGCGCAATCTTCCCCATACCTGCCTCCTCTACACTCCTCTCATAGTTTTCTTTCTTGCCATAGGGCATGTGGCTTTGGAAGATCTTTATGAAGCGTGGGTGACTGTTTTTGATGAAGGCTTCTTTTATGGCTCTTATTTCATCAGTGCTTAGGCTTTGTAGCTTATTTAGGACATATTTTTCGCTGCTTAGTAGGTGGATGTTGAAGCCGAGTTGGCTGAGGATTTCAGCGATTCTAACAGCTTCTTTCGGTGGAGGTTGCTCAGCTATTTTCTGCATTCCTGCTTTTTCTGCGAAGGGGTTATATTTCGCCATGACAGCAGCCATC
>JAGTRA010000060.1 GCA_018396935.1 Candidatus Bathyarchaeota archaeon | reverse complement strand
AACTGGTTTTCTTCTCCATAAATTAAAACAAAACCATTTTTCTGCATCTCAAATGATAATTTTGCTTCTTCAGCAGCTTTTTTTATGGAATCTAGGGGGGTTTTCTCTGAAATCTTCACTCTCACCCAACGTTTATCTCTTGGAAGACCGGGAATAAACCTATACTCCCCATAATCCTCCTCTTCTCTTTCAGCCTCTTCTAGGCGCCTCAACCAAATGTTTACTTTCTCCTCTCCAAACTTTGCAAGAGCTTCAGAAATCAAGTATAATTCCACATTATGTAAGTACTCGTCTATCCTATTCTTAGTTTCAAAACTTGATGGATCCGCCTTCAAAATGTTAATTAGCGTTCTGGCATATCGCAGGTCATTCATGACCTCGGGTGGAATATCAACACCTGACTTACGTAATTCAATCGTCATACTTTCAAGAATTTTCCATAAGCTTAAGTAGCCCATTTCACCCTCGCCAATAGCTCAATTACGCTACAGCATATAAATAGTTATCACAATAAACGAAACCGGTGGGATCGGGTTAATTAGGTTTGAGTGTTAACTTCATATGGGCTCATTAATTCATCTCTTTGACTTTCCGTTATGGCATGCTGATGAAGCTGGTCTTAGAGGCCGTGTGAGCGGGTAACGCTTTAGTTGTTAATGATTGTAAAGGAGCTTGAAGCAGGGAAATCAAAAATAGTTAAGAAAAGGTTTTTAGTTAGTTGCTACATCAAAGTTTGCAATGATGGTAAAAAGGTGATGTTTGGTGTCAGTGTTTGCGGCTCCTGGAGCCTATGATCGTGCAATAACTGTTTTTTCCCCAGATGGGAGGCTCTTTCAGGTTGAATATGCTATGGAACTTGTGAATCGTGGAGCCACCATCTTGGGGATAAAGTGTCCTGAAGGGGTTGTTTTAGGAGCGGAGGAGACTATTGAACCTTTGGAGGAGGCTGAATCCTCTTGGAAAATATTTAAAATTGATGATCACGTAGGTGTGGCTATTGTTGGCTTAAGTTCAGACGCTAGAGTTTTAATTGATCAGGCGAGGATATATGCTCAAAGTAATAGGCTTACTTATGATGAACCAATTGATGTTGAAGTTTTAACTAAGCGTATATGTGACATACAGCAGTTATACACTCAACATGCTGGTGTTAGGCCTTTTGGTGTGTCCCTTATTTTTGGAGGTGTAGATAAAACTGGAAATAGAGTTTTCATGACGCATCCAAGCGGCACTTATAAAGGTCATAAGGCTGCTACTGTAGGTGCTGGAAGAGAGGTTGTAATGAAGATTCTCAAAGAGGAGTATCGAGATAACCTGACATTAGATGAGGCTATTCAGTTAGGCGTAAAATGTTTAGTGAAGGCTCTTGAAGCTAGGCAGCTGCAGCCTAGAATTAAGATAGCAGTTATTCCATCTGCTACACGGAAAATGGAGATGCTTCCCGATCAAAAAGTAGCTGAGTATATGAGTAGAGTAGCATAGAGTAAGTGAAGTAGATGAGCGAGAAATACACTATTGCCCGAATTAGTAGAGGTAATGAACACTTCGAAATTCTAGTTAAGCCGGATAAAGCCTTAGATTATAGGCTTGGAAAACTTTCATCGATCACAGAGGTTCTAGTAACTGAGACAATATTCTCTGACGCTAATAAGGGGACAAAAGTCTCTGAGGAAAGTCTCAGAAAGGCATTTGGAACAACCGACCCTCTAAAAGTGGCTGATGTCATCCTCAAAAAGGGTATATTGCATCTAACTACAGAGCAGAGGAGGAAGATGATAGAGGATAAGCGAAGGCAAATAATAGACTTTATCTCTAAGAACTGTGTTGATCCTCGAACAAATTTGCCGCATCCACCAATGCGGATAGAGCAGGCGATGGAGCAAATTCATTACTCGATAGATCCCTTTAAGCCTGCTGAGGAGCAAGCTCGTGAAGTTGTAAAGCTTCTAAGACAAATTCTACCCCTTAAAATGGAGCAGGTATCCGTAAGCGTCAGAATACCTGCGGAGTATGCTGCTAAAGTTTACTCAGTTCTAAAGGCTTATGGAACAATAAAGCATGAAGAGTGGCGTTCAGATGGGTCATGGCAGGGCGTTCTTGAGATGCCAGCTGGGCTATATGGGCCCTTCCTTGATAAAATTGGAAAAGCTACTAAGGGTGCTGCTGAAGTTAAAGCCGTATAGGAGGTTTAGTCTTGCCAAAATTTTTTGAGAGAAGACAACTTGTTGTACCTGGGGATCTCATAGCTGAGGGTGATTACATAGCTGGGGAGAACGTCTATAGGGAAAATAATCGAATTTATGCCGCTCGAATAGGCTTAGTGGAGTATCAAGATAATAGGGTGAATGTTGTAGCTTTAAGGGCTTTTTACGTCCCAAAGGTGGGTGATACTGTTATAGGCACGGTTGTCGAAGTAGGATTTAGCGGATGGGCTGTTGATATAAATGCGCCTTACTTAGCTATGTTAAGGGTTTCAGAGGTTATTAAAAGACCTTTTAAGCCTCAAAAAGATGAACTTACGAAAATCCTTGATGTGGGAGACTTAATATTGGCTAAAATAATTGCCTATGATAGGACTCAGCCTCCATTCCTCGGTGTTGACGAACCTGGTATGGGGAAGATAACTAAGGGTCAAATAGTTAAAATAACTCCTACAAAGATACCGCGGGTGATAGGGAAAAAGGGCTCCATGATATCCATGCTGAAGCAGGAGACTGGTTGCCACATAATTTTAGGCCAAAATGGTGTTATCCTAGTTACTGGAAAAAGTCCGGAAGACGAGGAATTAGCTATTATGGCTATTCGTAAGATTGAGGAAGAGTCTCATGTTTCAGGTTTGACGGATCGCATTTTCCAAATGATTAAAATGGAGAAAGAAAGAAGGAGGTTGACATAATTGAGTTCTAAACCGGAGAGACTCATTGATGAAAAGGGTTTAAGGCTGGATGGAAGAAAACCTGATGAGCTTAGACCTATAAAGATTGAGGTGGGTGTTCTAGCTAACGCTGATGGCTCAGCCTACATAGAGCAGGGGAAAAATAAAATTTTAGCAGCAGTATATGGGCCGAAAGAACTGCATCCAAAGCATTTAGCACTTCCAGACCGTATGGTTTTACGCTGCAGATATCATATGGCTCCATTTTCAGTTCAGGAGCGTAAGTCTCCAGCGCCAAGTAGAAGAGAAATAGAGTTATCAAAAGTTATTCGAGAAGCTTTAGAGCCTGCTATTTTCCTAGAATATTATCCCAGAACAGCTACAGACGTCTTTATTGAGGTTCTACAGGCTGATGGCGGAACGCGATGCGCTAGCATAACTGTTGCCTCATTAGCTTTAGCTGATGCAGGAATACCTATGCGTGATCTAGTGGCAGCATGCTCTGTTGGAAAGGTTGATGGAACTATCGTTTTAGACTTAATGGATGTTGAAGATAAAGTTGGAGAAGCCGATTTACCCTTAGCTTACATGCCTAACCTAGATGCTATAACCCTGTTGCAGATGGATGGAAACCTGACGCCTGAAGAATTTGAGAAGGCTGTGAGCCTTGCTATTGAGGGCTGTAAGAAAATATATAATATGCAGAGGGAAGCCTTAAAAGCGAGGTACGTAAGCGTTAAGGAGGTTGAAGAATGACATCAACAACGGTTGTTAGGCTTAAGCAGCAGCAGATTTCCCAATTGATTTCTAAGGGCAAGAGGCTAGATGGAAGAGGTTTACGTGATTACCGGGAAATAAGAGTTGAGCAGGGGATCATTGAGAAGGCCGAGGGCTCAGCTAGGGTCCTATTGGGAAAAACCGAAGTCATGGCTGGTGTTAAAATAGAGTTTGGACAGCCATTCCCAGACACCCCTAATGAGGGTGTGCTTACGGTTAATGCCGAGTTGGTGCCTTTAGCTTCTCCCACATTTGAACCAGGTCCGCCGGATGAAAACGCCATCGAGTTAGCTCGTGTGGTGGATAGAGGCATACGGGAGTCAAATGCCATAGACCTTGAAAAACTTTGCATTGAACCTGGGAAAAAAGTCCTGGTGCTCTTTGTAGATATCTACGTCCTCAACCATGACGGTAACTTAATTGATGCCTCTGCCTTGGCGGCTTTGGCTGCTCTAATTAATACAAAAGTCTTTAATTACGAGGTTGAAGGAGGCGAAATAAAAATAAAGCCGGGCTACACTCCATTACCGATAAATAATCATCCGGTTGCGGTTACATTGGCTAAGATAAATGATCAACTGGTAGTAGATCCATGGCTAGAGGAAGAACAAATAATGGATGCTAGAATTACAATAACAACCGACAATCAAGGGAATATATGTGCTATTCAAAAGGGTGGGGGAGGCTACTTCACGCCAAAACAGGTATTTGAAGCAATACAAATAGCTAGGGAGAAGGCTGTAGAAATTAGAAGGAAACTTGGGTGGAGTAAGTAATGGGAGGAAAAACTAAAAAAGTTGGGCCTGCGAGGGGTTTAGGAGCTAGATATGGCGCTACCGTTAGGAAACGCTACATCAAGATAATTACTGAGCTTCGAAAAGATCACCTGTGTCCTCGATGTGGTCTTCTCAGAGTTAAGCGAGTAAGCGTAGGTGTTTGGACGTGTAAAAAATGCGGATACACCTTTACAGGCGGAGCCTATGCCCCTTCAACAAAGATTGGGACAATAGCTAGGCGGGTTGCTAAGGGCGCTGCGGCGGAGGAAGTATAGAAGGCAGAAATGATATTGATAACAACATCGAGACGCCCAACTAGGCCGATAAGAACCTTTTGTAAGGATTTATCCCACACCTTTCCCAAAACCATAAGGATAAATCGTGGAAAATCGAGTTTAAGCGATTTAGCTGAAAAAGCTATGGAACTAGGCGCTGAGAAATTGCTAATTATCGATAGATGGAAGGGTGGACCTGGGAAGATGGAATTATTCGAGCTTGAAGGTGGAAAATTGAAGCCCCTCCCTCCCCTAATATATATTAGGGGTGTGAAGTTAAGACGTGAGTTTACAACCATGTCTAGGGGTAGACGAATAAAGTCTATTGCTATTGATGTGTCAGAAACGATTTCTGAGGAAGCTAGAAAATTAAGGGAGGCCTTCTCTAATTTCTTTGGTATTCCTTATGTAAGTTCTAGGGAAAACCTGAAAGATTTTGATGCTTTAATGTTGGTTAAGGAAACATCACAAGGTTTAATTGTGACTTTTAATCTCATGCCAGAAATGGTTGAGATAGGTCCTAGATTTAGAATATCTCATTTAATATGGGATTTAACAAAGCCATGAAAGCTTATGCAAAGCTACGTTTAAACTTCCAGTCTAAGGAGGAGCTGGAGACGATTTTTAGAGCTCTGGCTCCCGAGGCGGCAAAGCCAGCAACGCCACGTTCAAGAGTTTCCTTAAGCATAGATGATCTATCCCTAGTTGTGTTTATTGAGGCAAAGGACACCACTGCCTTACGGGCGACAATTAACGCATATTTGAGATGGATATACTCCATATCAAAGGTTCTTAGCGTAATTAAGGCCTATTGAGCATCGGCTGGGGCTATTTTTATTCAAAATTTTTAAACATTGCCCACTTATAGAACTAATGGCTGTTTAGCCTGGAGGCTATGTATTTGGTTGAAAGTGGGGTTGAAATAAAGTTTGAACCATTTAAAGAAGTAATAATTATGGAGGAGAATTACTTTTCAAGCCTTGATGAACTTGCAAGATTTACCTCGATAATTGCTGGGGGAAAACCTATCGGTTTATATTGGGCTGAAGGTGTCGCCTTCATATACTTTCCACTTCCTGCTTCTACAGAGATTGTGGCTAAGGAATTGATCGAGAATAAGCGAGTTTACTGGACATTTGTAGCTTACGCCCTTATGTCTCAATACCAGCCTGTAATTGAGACTAAAGAGAAGATTATAATGCCCATTATTAATGTATCCTCAAACCCGCTATTTAGGAAAGTGGCATTATGGCTTAAAGATCAGAGTTCACGAGTTAAGGTGAACGTGTGAAGACCCTTTCAGTGAAGGGGAGAGTTTTTTCAGGATTAGGTAAGGGCTCTGAATTCCTAAAGCTTCCTTGGGTTAGGCGTCAAATTGAAGAAAAACTTGGTTTTAAACCGTACCCTGGAACTTTGAACATAAAAATTGATGGGCCCTTATCCTTGAGGGATAACCCTGAACAAGCTGATTGGATTGAAATAACGCCAGAGCCTGGTTATTGTCGCGGTAAATGCATAAAATGCTACATCGATGAAATTGAGTGTGCAATAATTCTGCCTGAAATCGCCGGATACCCCTCTGACATTATTGAGGTTATAGCTCCAATAAATTTGCGTGAAAGGCTTGGGTTAAGGGATGGCGATGTATTAACCGTTGTGATTCCACTTAAGCGTTAAATTCATCCGTATAACTACTATGGGCTTATGTGTTATTTTCTCAAGCATTTCCCAGCTAACAGAGGTTAAGT
>JAGTRA010000059.1:1819-6468 GCA_018396935.1 Candidatus Bathyarchaeota archaeon | reverse complement strand
TTTGGTGCCCTATTGATAATAACGAGATTCATACAGAGTAAACTTCGAAACCCAGATAAACCATCAGGGGTAACCAGATACCTCTCTGGATACTTGACACTAAGTTTGGAACTTTTCATAGGAGCTGAAATCATTAGAACTACTGTGGTAAGGACGATGGAGGAGTTCATGGTTCTTATACTTGTAATTATAAGCAGAGGCTTATTCAGCTTAATATTATATCTGGAGCGAAGATGGCATGGAAACATTGAATGTGAATAACGTCTCATAACCCATGATGTTTGTGTTTAGAAAGATTTATCAATGAGGCGTATTAATGGTAACGGAAGACTTCGGAGAATGCATGATATGGATCTTAGGGACTTCTACTTTAGGATGAAACTTAAAACCGACCCAATAATAGACGATACAACCTTACGTGATGGAATACAAATGCCTGGCTTAGCCGGAAGAAGCTGTAAAGATAGCTGAGCTCCTCTGCGAAGTGGGCGTTGAGAGGATAGAACTTTTCCATTATCAAGAGCCGGATAAAAAAGCAGCTAAGATGATCCTAAGCATGGGCTTAGACCTAAGGGTGGCTGGATGGTGTAGAGCTCTAAGAGAGGATATAGACAGCGCTCTTCAATGTGGATTTCAAGAGGTTGGAATCTCTCACCCGGTATCATACATTCACTTTGAGGCTAAATGGCCAGATAAAACGCCTGATCAGCTACTAGAGAGGGTTGTCGATGTGGTTGAATATGCCCGAGCACATGGCTTAAGAGTTTTTGTTCATGGGGAAGATAGCACTAGGGCTGATTGGAATTTTGAGAAAAAATTCATAAACGCTGTCGCAGATGCAGGGGCAGAATGCTATCGCATCTGTGACACCGTTGGTGTTGGACTCTCAGATCCAGAGGCTCCCTTACCAAATGGAATTCCAGCAAAAATTAAAGCCATAAAGATGGAAACCCAAATACCCAGTGTAGAGATTCACGCCCATGATGACTTTGGAAATGCCGTAGAAAATACTATGGCGGCTATTAGAGCAGCTTCTGGTGTGTGGGATAAAATCTATGCAAGCACCACATTTTTAGGCATAGGCGAGAGAGCTGGGAATGCTGAAACTGAGAAGGTTATTATGAACTTATACTTACATTACGGGGTTATGAAGTTTGATGGTAAAACCCAGAAACTTAAGCAGCTAGCTGATCTAATTAGCAAAGCCACTAATTACGTTATACCGCCTAACAAGGCTATTGTAGGTGACTATAGCTTCGCCCACGAGTCTGGGATCCACGCTCATGGAGTAATATGCAACCCATGGACGTATGAGCCATACCCTCCAGAACTGGTTGGAAATACTAGGAGGATAACTATTGGCAAACATTCAGGGAAAAATGTCATAAAATATAAAATTAAAGAGGTCACTGGAAAGGACATTAACGAAGATAAGCTCATGGAAGTTGTTAGTCGAGTAAAAGAGATCTATGCAAACGGTAGAAAAGCATCCCTTAGAGAGGAGGAATTCAAAGCCATACTTAAGGAGCTAAACATACTTTAAAATAGTAAATCCTTTAATTCTTAACCCTGTCTTTTGGGATAAAATATTTAACTTTTAAAGTTAAGGTTTGAATAAAGCGGAAGGGCTGATTTACCATGACGGAGATTGGTAAGAGGATTAGGCTTGATAGGATAATGAATCGAAATACAGGAAAAACCGTGATAATTCCAATGGACCATGGAATAACCGTAGGCCCTATTAGGGGATTGGAGGATATGAAAGCTATTGTTAATAAGGTGGCTGAGGGGGGAGCTAATGCTGTCCTCCTTCATAAGGGCATCATAAGGGCAGGGTACAGAGGATACGGCAAAGATATAGGCTTAATAATGCATATTTCAGCCAGTACAGCCTTAGGCCCAGATCCCCATGCCAAGGTACAAGTGGCTGATGTTGTGGAGGCTATTAAGCTTGGAGCTGATGCAGTTTCAATACATGTAAACGTCGGATCAAAAACAGAGCCTGAGCAACTTAAGTTACTTGGTAAAGTGGCTAAGGTTTGTGAGGACTGGGGTATGCCTCTCCTTGCAATGATGTACCCCAGAGGTGAGAAAATAAAGAATGAATATGATGTAGAGGTCGTTAAACATGCTGCGAGAATAGGCGCTGAACTAGGTGCAGATATTGTTAAAACCAATTATACTGGAAGCGAAGAAACTTTTAGAGAAGTGGTTAAGGGGTGCCCTGTACCCGTGGTAATTGCGGGGGGGCCTAAAACAAATACAGATGAGGAATTTTGTAATATGGTCTATGGCGCCATAAGAGCTGGAGCAGCAGGAGTTGCTGCTGGAAGAAATGTCTTCCAGCACGAAGACCCTACGAAAATGGTTAAAGTCCTATGTGGAATAGTCCATGAAGGGTTAGATCCAAAGATTGCTCTAGAAAAATACATGTATGGGAAGGGATGTTAGCTATTTTTCAACTCTCGTTCCACATATTCCAAAGCTTCTTTTATACTGTTAAAGCCGTATTCCACTTTATTAAATTGCTTCTTAAACTCTAGAACGTCTTTCTTAACTTCTTGAGGCTTACGCCTATAGGTTATAACGTCTAGCATTAAGTCACATAGGTACTTTATGTCACTTTCTTTAAAACCTCTCCTAGTTACGTCTTGGAAGCCTATTCTAATGCCAGATGGATTATCGCGATTATCTTGATCATCGTAGGGTAGCAGGTTCTTGTTTAGTATTATGTTAGCTTCTTCAAGATCCTTAGCTACTCTCTTACCACCACCAAATGCACGTACATCAACAGCAATTTGGTGGGAACGTGTAAAGCCCTTATCGGCGCCGAGGACTTTAAGCCCATGCTCATAGAGGTATTCACCAGCGGTTTGTGCATTACGGACAGTCTGTTTAGCTAGTTCCCTCCCGAAGACTTTAAGCTCCAAAGCTGCGACACCCACTGCAGGAAGCCTTGCCAAATGTACATTAGAAGCGCTCAGAGGGAAAACAGCTCTCTGAACAGCCTTTATGGCTTTTTCCATTCGTTCATCAGTAAGGTTACCTAGAATTAAGCCGCCCTGAGGGCCTGGGAAAGTTTTATGTGTTGATGCTGTTACAAAGTCGGCTCCTTCTTTTAATGGATCTTGAAATTCCCCGCCAGCGATGAGGCCTAAAACATGCGCAGCATCGTAGACGAGGTATGCTCCAACTTCCTCAGTAACTTCTTTCAATTCTTTTACTGGATGTGGAAATAGGAATAGGCTGGCGCCAAGTGTAACAATGCCGGGCCGAGCTGCCTTAATTATGTCTATAGACTTATCTACGTCAATGTTTAGTTCATTGATGTCATAAGCGAGGTTTATTATCTCTAGGCTTAGAACCTGGCCAGCTAATCCCGTATAGTCATGGGAGATATGAGCACCACAACTTAATGGAGCTACAACCATTTTCCTGTTTTTCGTCGCCATTGACAGACCTTTAAAAGTGGCTAGGTTTGCATGGGTACCCGAAACTAAGCGCACATCTGTCCAGTTACATTTGAATAGAAGTTTTACAAGGTCTGCTGCGCAATTCTCTATTATGGTAATGTATTTCTGGCCTTGATAATGGCGCTCCTTAACGTGGCCTTGGAGATCATTATCGCCTTCTGAATATCGACATTCAAGATCCATGCAAAGGCGCATTATTTCTTTAACAGCGGGGGATTTTATGCCCTCACTTGCGATCAGGTTAATACATTCAATATCGCGATACTGCTCATGAGCATAGCTAGCTTCTATAAGTTGAGTGAATAGATTTGCGAAATCCTCCATATTGCGTCATCTCAAGTGTAATTTTAGGGTTCAGATGGCAAAATGCAGAATCTATTTATAATCATTTCGATCACACATCACCCATCTGTTTGGTAAAGCAGCAAAAATTATTTACTAAGATCTCAAACATTGGAAGGGGAAATCGATGTCTAAGATCCTCGTGATATATGATAGCTTGACAGGCAACACTGCGAAAATGGCTGAGCTTATAGCTGAGGGAGCTAAAACGGTAAGAGAAGTACACGTTGAGGTTTGTAGTGTTGACGCAGTTAATGTAAAAGAGTTAAATGAGGCTGAGGCTGTAGCTATAGGTTGCCCAACACATGCTTTTAGTGCAAGTAATAAAATTAAGGAATTTTTAAGCAGAAATGACGTCAAAGAAGCCTTGATGAGTAAAGATGTGGCGATATTTACTTCATGCTTGCTCTATCCATCAGCCCTTAAATGGTTTGAGAAAAATTTAAGGATGCTAAATGTTAGGATTGTTGGAAAGGCTTATGCTAGGGGTAAACCGAAAGGCAACAAGGTTCAGGAACTCCTCAGTCTAGGGAGGCTTCTAGCTGATAAAATTAAAAGGTGAAAAATAACCAGCTAAGTCCTCCTTATTTTTATCAGACTAATTAAAACAGGCATTAGAAGCACTGCAACTATTGCCAAACCATAGCTTGTAAATATTGGAGCATCAAGGCTTTTAGTCGCAACAAAAGTTATAGGCTCTTTTAATAAGGTAAAGTGTAACATTAAACTCGGAAGGCTTCCCACATGCGCTGTAATGTCTAGAGATATCCATATGGAGAAGTTGTAAAGAGGCCATAAAATTGGTGTGAAACCTGTAAAAACATCTAATACAAG
>JAGTRA010000059.1:0-1809 GCA_018396935.1 Candidatus Bathyarchaeota archaeon | reverse complement strand
CATACCTCAGCATTCCAGACTTAAACTTACGCAACATCAATACGGCTATTAAAAGGATTATGGAGATGCATACAATGGAGTGGGTGAAAGATCTGTGAACAAGAAATAAAGCATCTAAATCTGGAACGAGGGCTAAAAGCGATAATAAAAAAGCCTTTTTAGGCTGCACTCCTACCAACAGGAAGGACAAGAAGGGTATAGTAAAGTGTAATAGCGGCTCCATGACAACTCATACTCAATTGACGATTCTAATTTTAACTCTTCGCATATTTTAATGCCTTCTTATAATTTTCAATAAGCCATGAGCTTGATTGAATCTTACCCCCGCCGACGCCGTAAACTATTTCTATTCCTAGTTTTTTGCATAACTCAACTTCAGATGCAGGCATGTTCTCCGGAGAACGATCCCCGCCTTTAGCGAAAATGTCAGGTTTAATTTTTTCCAATGCACTGCAGCTTGTTAAGTCGCATCCAGGCTCACATGCTATAACTTGATCCACATATCTTATAGCGCCTATTACAGCAACTCTATCTTCCAGTGGCATGAAGCAGTAACCCTTCTTCTTTACACAACACTCATCCCTATGAATTAACACTATAAGGTCGCCGCCTAACTCCTTGGCCGCCTTAAGATAGGCTATATGTCCTCTATGAGGGGGATCGAAAAATCCTGAAACAAGAATCTTCTTCACGCCCAAAGGCATCAACCAACCGAATTCGAAACATAACTTTTTAAAGTATACATTCAACACAGCCTTATATAAATTCCCTCCGGTATTACTGACCTTTTGAGCAATGAAGCTGCTGATGAAAGTGTAGCTACAATCTTATTTCTCATTAAGCGAGGGTTATCTCCACAGTTTCCCCAACAGCAATGCTCGGTTCCTTACAATCAACAGGGATAAGCTTCAGCAACGGTTTATTGATATAGAAGTACATGGATAAGCGCACTTTTCTCCCTTTTATACGAGGAATAGGCCCAGTATATTTACCTATCCCCATATTTCCGCTAACAGCTTCTATAAAGCCTATGTTCACTCCACATAGCTTTACAGGACTCCCAAGCGTTACCTCCTCATTTAAGTGGACGCCAAAAAAGCCATAATGGGGTATGCCGCCTTCTAAAACGCCTATGTCACCATTAACGTCAACAGTTACACCATTTGACGCAATTGATTCGAGGGCTATAAGTGCGTATTCCGGTCCAGATGCAATCACAGTTCCTCTTAAGTTCTGCAGTAACTCAGCATCTTCTGGTATGGGCATTGTCCTCCGAATTATATGACCTCCTCTAGCTCTGAGGGAGTCATAGACTTCTCGGACTTCCAAGTGGATATGAGGATCCGTCCAATAATGAAAGAAGCCGGACCTTAGATATGCTCCAATTCTATCACCCACCATGACAATATCGCCTATATTCACATAGGGGTCCACATGAAGCAATTTAACAGCCACTCTGGGATTTCTTAGGCATTTTAAAACGATAACATAGTCTACGTTAGAGTATTGTAATGCATCAGCAGAGCATCTAACAGTTTTTATATTAATTACCTCACCGTCAACTGGAGATAAAGCAGGGGAACCAAACCACACATCAGACGGCGGGTAAATATCAACTCCAGTAAAAGTGTGATGAGCATAATATGGACTGTTGAAAAAGGAAAAACGACCATTCAAATGACAGAATATAGGTATACCTTCTCCTTCAGCGAAGGATTTCATAACAGAAAACGAGTCCCACAACTCATATTTTACATCTTCGATGAGAATAAACGGACAGCAAAATTAAACCAAAAACTGAATACATCG
>JAGTRA010000006.1 GCA_018396935.1 Candidatus Bathyarchaeota archaeon | reverse complement strand
CCCCTGACAATAAATTAATATTTGCCGCCGGTCCATTAACTGGATTTCCCATACCAAGTAGTGGTAAGCTTGTTGTTGCTGCTAAAAGCCCCCTTACAGGAGGTTACGGAGATGGAAATCTCGGCTCTAAAGCCGCAGTTGAAATGCGTGAAGCAGGTTATGACGCGATTATAATAGAGGGAGCTTCGGAAAAACCCGTCATATTGGTAATTCAAGATGATGATGTCCAATTCTTAAAAGCTGAGGATTTCTGGGGTTTAGGCTCCTTTGAGGTTGAAAAACGTTTGTTAGAGATTTATGGCCGATATGTAGGTGTTCTCTCAATAGGGCCTGCTGGAGAAAACCTTGTGAAGTTTGCTAATATTGTCTCGCAAGGTGGACGAGCTGGCGGCAGGCCCGGCATGGGTGCTGTTATGGGGTCTAAGAAGCTTAAAGCTATAGTTATTTCAGGGTCAGGTAATCTAGAAGCTGCTGATCCTAAAGCAGTTAAGGAGTTAGGCTCTAAAGCCTACGGAGAAATACTTGAAAAGCCAAATTATGATTTTTGGAAACGACAGGGAACCATGATGACACTGGAATGGAGTCAAGAGAACAGTGTTTTGCCTACATGTAATTTTAGAGAAGGAATCTTTGAAGAGGCTGACAGTATAGGAGGTTTTGCTATGGAAAAGCTTAAAGTTTCTCAGCGTGGCTGTCCCAACTGTAACATGACATGTGGAAATATTGTCGAAGATATTGATGGCATGGAATCTGAGTTAGACTATGAAAACGTTGCTATGCTTGGTGCGAACATAGGCCTAGGCGATTTAAAGAAGGTCGCAGCCTTGAATAGGCTGGCTGATGACTTAGGCTTAGACACTATTTCACTTGGTAATGTTATAGGTTTCGCAATGGAAGCTTCTGAGAAAGGATTAATTAAGGAGAGTATTCCATGGGGCAGCTATGACTCCGCCAAGACTCTCATAGGGGATATCGCCAGCAGACGTGGTTTAGGCGCGATCCTTGCTGAGGGTGTACGCTTCGCATCTGAGAAATTTGGCTGTTATCAAAATGGTTGGGCTATGCATATTAAGGGTCTGGAAATTTCGGGGTATGATTGTCACGCTGCGCCGGCTATGGCTCTATCTTACGCCACATGCCCAATAGGCGCGCATCATAAAGATGCTTGGGTCATTTCGTGGGAGGTTAAGGCTGGAAGGGAAAGTTATGGCGAAGAAAAAGTGGATAAGGTTATTGAGTTACAGAGGCTCCGCGGAGGCTTTTTTGAATTTGCCACAGTATGTAGACTTCCATGGGTTGAACTGGGTTTTGAGCTAGACTGGTATCCAAGATCCCCGTATGCTGTTCCGGCCCTACAAACGGGCTCGGCCGACACGTTAATACGCGCTTTCTGGGTTCGAGAATTTGGCGAGGTTTGGACTAGTGAAATGGATGTTCCGCCATTAAGATGGTTTAATGAACCATTATCTAAGGGTTCCCTCAAAGGAGCTAAACTTGACAGGACAAAATACGAAGCCATGTTGCAGATGTACTACCAAAAGAGAGGCTGGGACGAGAGAGGAATTCCGAGGAAGAAAACCCTTATTCAACTAGGTCTTGCGGACGTTATTAATGAGTTAGGGAAGAAAGTTAAACTTTCCTAATATGATCTGGCGAAGTAAACCATTTCTTTTGCTTCTTTTCCGCAGTATATGCAGTTTGAGATAGGCTCCTCTTTTTCAAATGGTATTAGTCTTATTGTAGCACCAGTTTCCTCCTTTATCTTTCTTTCACATTCTGGGCTTAAGCACCATGAGGCCCTGATGAAACCGCCTTTATTCTTAAGGACGGCTTTAAATTCATCATAGTTTTTCACGGTGGTTATCATTTCTTCCAAGAACCTCTTAGCCCTATTAAACATATTATTCTGAATATCCTCCAAGAGCTTTTTTACAACCTCCACAACTTCTTCATCCTTAACTATAATTTTCTCAAGAGTGTCCCTTCTTGCAAGAGTTACTTGTCCATGTTTAACATCTCTAGGACCTATTTCAGCCCTAATGGGGACTCCCTTTAGCTCCCAATCATTAAATTTCCATCCAGGGGTGTACTCTCTTCTATCATCTAAATGAGTTGATATACCAGCGCTTTGGAGGCGCTCATACACCTCCTTCGCTTTATTCATGATCACTTCAGTGCTAGTATCCTTATATGGTATTGGTATCACAACAACTTGTATAGGGGCAACCCTTGGAGGTATAACGAGGCCCCTATCATCACCGTGAACCATAACCATGGCGCCTATAACTCTGGTGGATATTCCCCATGATGTTTGCCATACATAGTGTTCTTTTTCATCTTTACCTATGAATTTAATGTCAAAAACCTTTGAGAAATTCTGACCTAAATTATGGGATGTTCCCATTTGTAGCGCTTTTCCATCGGGCATTATTGCCTCTAAAGTTGTAGTGTAAACTGCTCCCGCAAACTTTTCACTATCACTTTTTCTTCCTATAAGCACGGGTATAGCTAGGTAATTCTCCATGAGGTCTTTGTACTCATTTAAAATTTCCATAACTTCCTCGTCAGCCTCTTCTTTTGTAGCATGGGCGGTGTGCCCCTCTTGCCACAGAAACTCCCTAGTCCTAAGAAAGAGCTTTGTAGCTTTTGTTTCCCATCTTACGACGCTACACCATTGGTTAAGCTTTATAGGCAGGTCCCGCCAACTCCTAATCCACTTGGCATACATGGCATAGATTATGGTTTCAGAAGTTGGTCTAATTGCGAGTTTCTCCTCTAAGGGTTTCTCGCCGCCTATAGTAACCCACGCAACCTCTGGTACAAAGCCTGAAAAATGCTCAGCCTCCTTCCTCAGGAAACTTTCAGGGATGAGGAGGGGGAAGTATACATTCTTATGCCCTGTTCGCTTAATCTTCTCATTAAGTATTTGCTGAATTTTTTCCCATATGGCGTATGAGAGCTCCCTGTATACCATACACCCTTTTATTGGAGCATAGTCAGCTAACCCAGATTTTAAAACCACTTGTGTGTACCACTCTGAGAGATTTTCTGATTTTTTAACTGTGACTCCAAGATCCGACATCTTAATCCCGTTTTCTTCGTTAGTTTTAATAGTATGTCGATCAATTCGTTAACTAACTTTTAAACTTTCAGCATGTTATGATTCTTAGCTTAAGCGTATTTAGTGTTTTTATGCTGGTACTGCAAAATCCATGAATTTCTATATAGAATGGGGGTTACTTGGCACAATAACCCATTTTAACCTGTACAATATTTAACTTATTTTTCCGTGAGGCGTGTGATCTTTGCGTGTACTCCTAGTGGTCGCCGATGGAATGGCTGATCGACCGATCAAGGAGCTAGGCTGGAAAACCCCCCTAGAAGCTGCTGAAAAAGAGGCTCTGAATGAAATAGCTACTATGGGTGTTTGCGGTATAATGGATCCCATATCCCCTGGTGTACCGCCTGGAAGCGACACTGCTACGCTCTCTATATTAGGCTATGACCCTTTAAAGTATTACACTGGCCGAGGGGCTTTAGAAGCCATTGGATGGGGTTTAGCTGTTGAAAAAGGGGATGTATGTTTCAGGTGTAACTTTGCTACGATAGATGATGACTTTACTGTTCTCGATAGACGTGCAGGTAGAATTTCCACCGAAGAGGCATCTAAGTTGGCGGAAAGTCTACAAAAAGTCAGGCTATCCAATGGATCTGTAAAATTTATTTTTCAGAATACCATTCAGCATAGGGCAACATTGATCTTGCGCGGCCCGCATCTTTCAACAGCTATAGGGGACTCTGACCCATATGAAACTGGGAAAAAAGTTTTGGAAGTTAAGCCTCTAGACAATAGTCCAGAGGCGTCTTTCACTGCTAGGGTTCTCAATGAGCTCCTTGAAAAATTTCATCACGTATTAAGAAATCATGAGGTAAATAGAGAACGAATTAAACGCAATCTCCCCCCTGCTAACATAATCCTTTGTAGGGGCGCGGGGACTATTCCAAATGTCAAGCCTCTAGGTGAAATTTATGGCATTAAATCAGCGTGTATTGCCGTAGTTTCATTAATTCGAGGAGTTTGTAAAATAGCAGGTATGAATCTTCTAAATGTCGAGGGTGCTACTGGAAGTTTAGATACTGATTATATGGCTAAAGCCAAGGTTGCAGTTCAAGCTCTACAGGAAAACGACCTTGTTGTTCTTCACATCAAAGCGACGGATGTGGCGAGTCATGATGGGAATTTTTATGAGAAAGTTAAAGTTATTGAGAAAATCGACATGATGATATCTTACATCTTAGATAATATCGACCATGACGATGTTTACGTAACCGTTACAGCCGACCACACAACTTCATGTCTAACAAGAAAACATGAAGGCGACCCTGTCCCGGTAGCCATCATGGGTCCGTATGTTCGAAGAGACGATGTTATTGAGTATAATGAGAGAAGTTGCGCAAGAGGGGGTCTCGGTAGGATAAGAGGTATTGACCTTATGCCAATACTTATGAACTTCATAGGAAAAACAAAGAAGTTTGGTGCGTAAAAGCGGATTTTAACCATCCGCTAATTGAGAAGGATTATAGACAAAATCATATTTCTTAATAGATGTAACTGTTAAAGCCTAGTATGTTAAAGATATCTCGGTATGGGCTCTAGTGTTAAAGCGCAGAAGCAGCAGTTGAGAGAGTATATATGGGCTCTGATGGAAAGCTCAGGCGTTGCTAAATTTCCATTGCCATGTAAGGGTCGAATACCTAACTTTATAGGAGCTGAAGCCGCTGCTGATAAGCTCCGCCAACTTCCTGAGTGGAAGGAAGCTAAGGTAGTTTTTGTGTGTCCTGATTCTCCTCAACAAAAAGTTAGGGAAAATGCTCTGCTAGATGATAAGATCCTAGTTATGGCAAGCCCAAGGCTTAAGCATGGATTCATTCTAGTTCTACCTCATCATGTTAAAGGTAAGGAGCGTCTTGCCTCTACTATAAGAGGAGCTTTTAAATTTGGCACTCCTACTATAAACATTCCCAAGCCAGAAATTATCGTTGAAGGTTCAGTGGCTGTAGATTTACAAGGACGTAGGCTTGGAAAGGGACATGGATACGGAGATTTTGAGATACTTTTCTTAAGGAGAAGGTTTGGCTATATTCCTGTCGCAACCACTGTTCATGACTTGCAAGTGGTTGAAAACGTACCTAGTGGAAAAACCGATCAAAATGTTTCAATAATAGTGACGCCTACAAGAGTTATTCGAGTCAAGCATTAAAACTTAACTTAGTCATTTTCTTTTCTTATTTTTTCAAGTGCTTTGTCAACATCGTCAAGTCCCAATGCTGTGAGAACTTCCCTTTTAGGTATGCCTCTTTCATCCCAACCAACTGCCTCATAATATCTCTTCTTTTCTTTCCTCACGTCTTCTCTTTCTATAATCCTGCCTTTACATGGACCGGAGACTAGTGGTTCGTAGAAACGTGGTGGATTGTCATCATCGATGTCTGGCTTCCACTTCACGTCTGGCCCCCCTAAAAGTAACATAGCCCTTTGTAGATGTAATATTTTAAGACCGCCACCCCTTATCCACTGACTTCTCGTTAATTTAACACCTGTAACCGCGCTATAAAAATCAAATAGTAAATCAATTTTCGGCAATTCAAACGTGTTAAAACTGCAACATACACCGGAATCTAGTAGAATTGTCATCAACTCGCTTCCAGGATGGTCTAGTGGCATTTGAGCTACTGAAGTATGGTCGCCACACTGTACAGAACATGCGTAACCGTATATGTCTACATAATCCAGTCGGCTACGTATTCCATGGGCACCTACGCCCACACCTTTAACCTGCACAGCATATGGTAGTACGTTAACGCCTTTCCTCCTACCGATCTCTAAAGCTGCCCTGTAAGTTCCATCAGCTAATATGCGACCAATGCCTTCTTTATGGGCTATTTTTTTAGCTAAGTTAGCAAAAGCTTCAACATCTCCCCAATTTAGTTCAATGCCATCTAAGTCCTCAGCCTTTAGGATACCTCTCTGGAAAAGTTCAGCAGCGAACCCCATGACATTACCAGTTTGTATACCGCATAATCCCAAATCATCAATTAGGGCTGAAAGGTAAACGTTAGCTTCTGGACTGAATATTCCAAGATTTGTTCCTAGATAAGCCTGTAACTCATAATCTGGGTTATCTGTTATGGCACCCTTAAACTTTCCATCCCTGATTACGGATATTTTGAGGCATGTAGTTGGACAGCCGAAATCGCCCCAATAACTTTTAACCCAGAATCTGTTTTCAAACTTATCAACACCATATCTCTTCTCATCATGCCACTCTTCCTGCCAGTTACGAATAGGCTCCGAGCTTGTTTTTGCTCCGAACTTATAACCTCCAGTTCCAGTACCCCAGCGTCTCCAGAGCTCATTTTCAAAGGCATGTTTACATACTTCTTCAGTCAATTTCATAACTTCATCTATGTTTGCAACTTCGGGCAGCGGACCTGTACCCTTAACAGCTATGGCCTTTAGCCTTTTTGAACCCATTACGGCCCCATACCCGCCATAGCCTGCTGCATGTGTCCACTTAGCTGCGACAACAGCTATCCTTACGAGGTTCTCTCCGGCAGGTCCAATATAGAGGATTGCAGGCTCTTTCCATAACCCCTTCCTTGGGTAGTTCTCCTCCATAATTTTCCGACACTCTTTCGTAAGAGTTGCAACTGTCCTTTTGCCATCTAATCCCCATATGTGGTCAGCCCTCTTAATTTCCACCTCTGAATCCTTAATGAGTATGTAAACTGGTCTCTCAGCTTGTCCTGAAATTATTAAGCCATCATAACCAGCGCATTTCAACTCAATTCCAAACTCTCCAGCAACTGTTGAACCTATAACGCCATTGTTTTGCGGAGATTTCCCTGAAACGCAAATTCTGCCACCTGGAAAGAATCCTGTGAGTGGACCGGTGAGGAATAGAAGCAGGTTTTCTGGACCTAATGGGTCTATGTTATCCCAATTAGCGCCAAGTCTATCCCATAAGATTTTGGTGGCTAAACCTCTCCCGCCTATGTAGTCCTTCAGTATTGCTTCATCAACCTTAGTTTCTTTAATGTTTCCTGTGGAAAGGTCTATTTCAAGAAGTTTTCCAGCGTAACCTTTCATATAAGTTCTCTAGCCTCCCTCCCATAAAGTTTGGCAGCTAGGTCTCTGGTTATATCTTCCGGTGTTCTGGCATAAAGCTTATAGGAATCATCCCTCCTCATAACTATGGTTAGCGCATTCCATCCGCCTTCTCTGCATACTTTAACACACTTTGGGTCTCCACCACACAAATCACATATCAAGATTACACGTTTCTCTGGATGTATGTGTGGGACCGCGCCTGGGCATGCCTTTATACAGTTTCCGCAACCTGTGCATGATTCACTGTTTACTAATACAGCGCCAGTTTCATCACTTATCGATAAGGCTTTAACTGGACATGCTTCTACACAAGGGTAATCTTCACATTGAACACAAAAATGAGGTACTTCAATTCCTGGAAGCAACATGAAAACTCTAATTCTAGAGGCTTCAGGCCATATTTTTCCCTCATGGAAAAAGGAACAAGCTATTTCACATCGTCTACATCCACTGCACCTTGAAAAATCTCTGGCAATCCATATAGGCTCTTTCTTCCTTGCGACCACCACAACCCTCTCCCAAATAGTATTCTCACATCACCTAGCTTATTGTTCATATTTTTGCAAAAGTTCTTTATAAATACGGAAATCATTACCATTTGGTGGATTGGAAGTTTGACTCTTGAAAATATGTTAAGGCAAATTGCCCTATGGATGCAGGAATTCTCTATACAATATGGATATTTCGGCGTTTTTCTAATGAGTCTATTAGGTTCTATGTCGATTTTCTTACCTATCCCGTACACGGTGATTCTCTTCGCAATAGGCTCTACTAAAAACTTAAATCCGCTGCTTGTATCATTGTCCTCAAGTCTAGGCTCGGCAATAGGCGAATTTTCCGGTTATATCCTTGGCTTAGGCGGTAGAAAAATACTAAGTGATGAGAGAAGACGCAAAATGGATTTTCTTGTTAAAGTTATTGGGAGAATTGGTCCTATCGTTATTTTCTTATTTTCTTTTACACCTTTACCTGACGATTTGCTTTTCATCCCCCTTGGCGTTATGCGGTACAATTTCTTTAAGGCTTTTATCCCGGCTTTCCTTGGAAAGTTGTGCATGTCCATGATGATCGTTTATAGTGCGGGCATTTTTAGAGAGGCTCTTCGTGTCCTCTTTGGTGTGGAAAGCGATTGGATATCTGCACTAATAAGTATGATAGTTGCAATCATACTTACGATAGTAATTTTCCTCATAATGCTTAAGGTGGATTGGGAAAAGTTTTTTGAAAAGCATGTGCCTAAAAGGGATGTGTGAAATTTGAGAATAATAGCAGATCTTCATATTCATGGCCGATACAGTCGCGCTACAAGTCAAAATATGACCATTAAAGAAATTGCTAACTTTGCGAAAATTAAAGGTTTAAAAGTCGTTGGCACAGGTGACTTTACCCACCCCAACTGGTTCATGGAGTTACGGGACAACTTAGTGGAAGAGCCAGGTACTGGATTATATAAAGTAGCAAACAACCCTGAATATCCTGTGTACTTCATGATTACAACGGAAGTCAGCACAATCTTCAATTTTAGAGGAGCCTTAAAGAAAATACACCACGTAATTTTAGTTCCAAATCTTGAGGTCGCTGAGCAAATCAATGAACGGCTAGCCAAGTATGGTGACTTAACAGTTGATGGCCGTCCAACTTTAAATATGACAGCTCCACAGCTCGTTGAGGAAGTTATGGAAATATCACGCCATAACATGGTTATTCCAGCACACGCATGGACGCCTTGGTTCAGCATCTTTGGAGCCTTTAGTGGCTTTGATAGTGTAGAAGAATGTTACCAGGACATGGCGAAACATGTTTACGCCATTGAAACAGGGCTTTCATCAGATCCTCCTATGAATTGGCGGGTAAGCAAGTTGGATAGATATGCGTTGGTATCTAATAGTGATAGTCACAGTTATTGGCCATGGCGTATAGGTAGAGAGGCCAACGTCTTTGAACTAGAAAAGGTGACTTATTGGGAAATAGTGGATGCGATCCAGAGAAAGGATCGGGAAAAATTCAAGTTCACCATTGAGACGGATCCAGCCTACGGTAAATACCATTGGACAGGTCATAGAAGGTGTGGTGTCTCTCTTCCGCCCAAAGAGGCTATAAAACTTGGAAATATTTGCCCAGTATGTCACGGTAAACTTACAAAAGGCGTGGAGCAAAGGGTTGAGGAGTTGGCTGATCGCCCAGAAGGATTTAAACCTGAAAATGCCATAGGTTTTATGCACTTGTTACCTTTGTCAGAGATAATTGCAATAGTCTTAGGACTTGACGAACCATCAGCAAAAGTTGTATGGGAGATTTATACCAAGCTTATTGAAAAATTCGGAGACGAATACACCGTTTTAATAGATGCCCCACAGGACGAAATTGTTAAAGTTTCGAATCCGAAAATTGCCGAAGCTATAATTCGCGTGAGGGAGGATAAAATAAAAGTGATCCCAGGTTATGATGGCGTATACGGTAAACCTATAATCTTTCAAGAAGAAGCAAGACCACCAAAAATAAAGCAGGAAACTGCCCACCAATTAAATATTACAGACTTCTTTTAATTTTTAATAAATCATAAATTTTATCTACCTTATCATCATTCACACTCATTTTCTATTAGGGGCTGAGAAAAACTTGGAGGATGTTCTGAATAGAATTATCAACCTAGCTTCTCAAAGATTTAGCGTCGATTACGCTGAAGCGAGAATTCAACGAATTTCTAAAACTTACATCACACTTAAAGAAAGACGTATAGAGACCGCAAAAGAGGGGTTTGAGAGTGGTGTCGCTATAAGAGTTCTATTAAACGGCGCTTGGGGTTTTGCGTCAACATGTATCCTAACTATGGAAAACTTGAAAAATGCTTTGACAGAGGCTTGTAGGATGGCCATTGCAGCGAGTCGTCAAATAAAGACTCCCGTAGAGATTGCAGAAACAAAAGCCATTAAGGACAAGGTTAGTGTTAAACCCCAAAAAAATCCTGCCCAAATTCCCATAGAAGAGAAAATACGTGACCTCTCAAGTATAGCTAAGACTATTCTGAATTATGATTCGCGTATTTGCGGGTGTACAATAGACTATTTGGATATTGTTGGGACTAATTATTTCATGAACAGCAGGGGCACATACATCGAGCAAGATATGCTCTATGTCTGGTCTAGGGTGACCGCCACAGCTGGAGAAGCTAGCATTCTTACTTTTAGTCGTGAGGAAATAGGTTCAACAGCTGGTTATGAAATTTTCGACATAAATCATCCAGAAAATATAGGCAAAAAAACAGCTGAAAGAGCCATAAATCAGCTAAAAGCTAAGTCTCCTAGAGGGGGGAGATATCCTGTCGTTTTAGGTCCAAATGTTGTCGGCGTGTTTGTTCATGAAGCATTTGGACATTTAGCTGAAGCTGATTTAACCCTATCTGGGTCCGTATTAATGGATAAGCTTGGCGAAAAAATAGCTTCAGAAAATGTGACTATTTATGATGATGGAACAATTTATGGAGCTTTCGGCTCATTTAAGTATGATGACGAGGGCGTTCCATCGCAGAGGACGCTTCTGGTAAAAGGCGGTGTGGTGGTAAATTTGATGCATAATCTTGAAACGGCCAAGAAGTTTAATGTGGAGCCTACAGGAAACGCTAGGGCCGAGAGCTTCAAATACGCTCCTATAATACGCATGCGCAATACCTTTCTGGAGCCAAGGGATTACTCTTTTGAAGAATTGTTAGAGGATGTGAAGTTTGGGTATTACCTCAAAAGTTTTAGAGGCGGTCAGGCGAATCTTGACGGTACATTTCAAGTGGGCATTCAAGAAGCGTATGAGATAATCCATGGTGAAATAGGTGCATTGGTGCGTGATGTATCTATAAGTGGAAATACTCTTGAAACTTTATTTAAAGTGGATGCTGTTGGGAAAGATTTTGAACTCTCTCCTGGGAGATGCGGAAAGGGCCAGACAGCCTTCGTATCTGATGGAGGGCCTCACATAAGGGTTAGAGAGGTGATTGTTGGTGGAAGCGCCTGAAGACAAACTTATCAATTTAGCTGAATTCACCGTTAATCTTGCCATTAAAGTCGGTGCTGATGAGGCAGAAGCTTTTATTTACAATGAGTCTTCAATAGCTGTAAATATTGAAAGAGGACAGATTACAAGGAGCTTCTCCATACAGGATTGTGGTGTAGGTGTTAGGGTAGTTTCTAATAAGGCCTTAGGCTTTGCATATACAAATATAATCGGAGACAAAACGGCGGTTGAGAAAACTATTAAACAAGCTGTTAAGATTGCGCAAGTAAGTAAACCTGATGAGGAGTGGCGTGGGTTACCAATTAAAAAACCCTATACTTCGGCTGCCTCTCCTTTTGATGATGAAATTGCTAGGTTATCGTCAAATGAACTTGTAGAGATGGCTTCTGTCATGCTTAAAGCGGCTGAAGGCAGAGACCCTAGGGTTTTCCCCATAGAAGGTGAAGTTAGGGCGTCTTGCATATTCAAAGCTGTAGCTAATTCTAATGGTATTTGCGATTTTGACCGTGGTACTGTTATAGAGTGTGGTTTGGCGACTATAGCTAGTGAAAAGGGAGAGGTAAGCCCTGTATGCTTCGAATTTAACCTAGAACGTTCCCTAAGCGTTAACCCAGAATGGGTTGGGTCTGAAGCTGCCAGGCTTGCATCATCGTCCCTTAACGCCAAAAAGATTGAAACTAAAAATAAAAATATGAAAGTAATTTTCGCTCACGAAGCTATTCAACAACTTTTTCATTACACGTTGGTTAACGCTGTCAAAGCTGATTATGCACAGCGTAGTCAATCTGTTCTTAAAGATAAAATTGGCGAACATGTGGCTTCTGAACTTATAACAATTTATGATGATGGATTACTTGACGGCGGTCTTCGAACGTGGAAATTTGATGGTGAAGGTGTACCTCAGCAGAGAACTCCTATAATTGAAAGAGGAGTTCTACAGGGCTTCATCTATGATAGTTATACAGCTCATAAAGAGGGGAAAGAAAGCACTGGCAATGCTTTTCGAGCTAGCTACATATTCACCCCTTCCGTGGAACCAACAAATTTCAAGATCTTTTCTGGTAGGAAACATCCAGAAGAATTAATTGGTGAAGTTGACGATGGGCTTTTTGTTTATTCGCTTCAGGGGGCTCATAGTAGCAATCCCATTAATGGAGAATTTTCTGTTGTTGCTACACCTGCTTGGAGAATTAAAAATGGAGAGATAAGCCACGCTGTTAGAGGTGTGATGTTAGCAGGCAACGTATTTGAAGTCATAAAGAATGTGTCGGCGTTAGCTGATAACGAAAGAAAAATTGGATCAATAGTTGCTCCATGGATTTTAGTTGAAAATGTTAGAGTTGTCGGCGGATAAAGTCTGTAACGTTGAGCAGGGGCTTAGTATACTACAATAAGATTAGTTGTCTCCTAAGTTAAGCCCAAAAAGTTCTTGAGTACTCCTCTAATACTTTGATGTATATCTCCTTGGTCTGTTGAGCTATTCGGCTCCAATTATATGCTTCCTTAACCTTCCTGTAAGCGTTTTCCCTTATCCAATCGGCATAACCGTTGTCAAGTAGAATTCGCGTAACCCCCCAAGCTAGCGACTCAGGATCATTAGGGCGAATTTTAACACCTGTGACATCATGTTCTACGATTTCTGATAAGCCGCCAGTATCTGATACCACAACTGGACTTTTGGCTGCCATCGCCTCTAGAGCAACTATGCCAAATGGCTCATATAACGATGGGACTACAGCCACGTCGGCGCAGACCTGAAGTTTTTTTAATGACTCTTCATCTAGAAAACCTGTGAATGTAACTTTATGAGCAACTCCCATACTCTCAGCAAGAGCTAAAAGCTGTTCTTTCATATAACCGTTGCCAACTATTATTATTCTAGCATTAACTTTTTCAAGAATTTTAGGCGCTGCTCTTATAAGAACTTGAGCTCCCTTCTCATACACAAGTCTTCCAACAAAGAGTACTATTTTCTCTTCTGAAGATGCAAATTTATTCCTAAATTCCCTAAGGTTTTCCTTTAGATACATATCATACTCGCCCGTGTTTACCCCATTAGGTATCATAACCATTTTATCCGCTGGAAGATTGAAAAATTCTCTAACATGGATAAGCATGTAATTGCTGCAGCATATTAACCGCCAAGCTTCATAGGTTAGCCAAGCTTCTGTCTCATGTATCATCCTCTCATAATCGGAATAGATCCCGCCTCTTCTACCGACCTCTGTAGAGTGGATAGTTGCTATCAGTGGCTTTCTGAAAACATGTTTCAGACCTATCGTTGCCGCGGCGACAAGCCAATCATGGGCGTGAAGAATATCAACGCCTCCTAAGTCCCTAATTATAGACGCCGCCTCTTTTTGCATATTCATATTCATAAGGTATACCCAACTTGCAAAGTCTGGGGCAGGGTTTTTATATGAGTCAACTCTAAAAACTTCAACATCATCCACTTTCTCGTGAGCTGGGGCTCCTGGAAAATCGCAAGTTATTACATAAACCTCTGCGCCATTCTCTGCTAACTCTTTTGAGAGATTATATACATGAGGGGAGATTCCGCCAATAATCCTCGGAGGGAACTCCCATGTAAACATCATTATTCTTGGGCTAGGCTTCATTTTTGTGTTCCTTCACCTTTTAAACTTCTGTATACATCTAAAATGGCTTTAAGCCCATTTCTCTCTTCTAAATTTGCAACCTTTATCTTTCCAGTAGATACGCCGTATATGGTTTTAACTTCATTTTTCATCCATTCTGATTTCACGATAATAATATCTGCTTCTAGGACGCCGAGCTGCTCAATACTTTTTATTGCTATATTCATGGGGTTGTTTGCCCCGCCGGACCGATGATCTTCAATGCTTTCAATAGAATATATGAAAGGTATTTCAAATGCTCTTTTGATTGTTACAGCAGCTGGTATAAATTGCCATTCATGCACGTCTATCAAGTCTATCTGCCCGTTTTCCCTGTAATAGATGTTCGCCGTTATTCTTTCAATCTCTTGATTTAAAGTGATTGTCCACGTCAGCAGGTTGATATGCGTTTTAACGGGATTAGTAACCCTATGTACTTTCACTCCTGAAGCTTCTTCGAAGTCGCCTATTAAGGAATCATGATATGTTACAACATGCATCTTTAATCCGCTATTGGCAAGCTTTGTTGCAAGTTCACTAACATAATATGCTAGCCTTCCCACGATTCTTGGGGGGTATTCCCATGAAAAAATGATTATACGCATCTATTATCGCCGATTAAGTGAAAAAGGCACAAACTTTGATTATGCCTTTTCCAGTCAAATAGTACAATCTTTTTCCGTTACTGTCTGAAAAGGCTTCGACATATCCTTCCTTGCAAAATGCATCTAATATCCTCTCAATCTCCCCCTTATCAATCTGCATAATTTGAGCGAGTTCTTCGCTTTTCTTTGCAAGTCCAGGCGCTGCAGCGCATAGGTTATGTAACATTTGTAAAATCTTCTCCGATAATGGCAGTTCTTCTTTCACCTAATCCCCCCACTTTTTAATGCTTAACCCTTAATTAAAAATATTGAGTTATAGCTTCAGTTTGCTTAAGAAGTTGTTTAAGTCTCTGCACTGCAGTTTTTATAAGCGCTTTTCGCAAATCTTCTCCATGTAAATTCGAGAGCCTGATCCTCCTTAATCTCTCAGCAAATTTTTCGTCCCGAAGAGACATTGAAGCCCATTTCTCGAAGTCTCCTCTATTATTATGGAATTCTATAGATTGTATCTGAACTTTTTTTAGCGCGTCAATAAATCCCTTCAAAGTCCACACCATTATGCCTGTATAATTTGCTTCTCCTATGTCAGTATAAAAGAGAAATGGCTCGTTAGCTGTAATAGCCGCCAGTCTAACGCGGTTTTCATAATCTAAAATAGCTGATTGTGCCGTAATGTATGCATCTTCTGGAGATTCATAAGGACTGAAGTAAGCGTGAACTTCTCCAGGGGCACCCCCTCCTGTATACATATAGTAAAGGTGATCGCTTATCTGGAAATATCTCCAAATTTTAAGGAATTCTCTGCACTTAGTTTCTTTGACGATTTTTTCAAGCCGTTTTGTCGATATGAAGTAAGCCCATTGTAATTGGTTTCCAAGCCAACAACTAAGGTTCCTCTCAAGGTCTGCCCAAGATATAGCCCCACTTTGTTCTGGGACATCTATTTCGCCAACAGGTTCGTATCTGTTAATAACCTCGGATGGCGTAGCCATGTTTAAATGTTGCCATCGTAAGATTTCGTCCGGTAATGCTTTCAGGAACTCATGTATACCTGTCTCTGGCCAATGATGTTCACCAAATGTCTCGTAATCTGGGAAAATGTTTATGCATTGTCCAGGTGTAGCTGCTAACCAACTGGCATATTTGTCAGCCGTCAATGGCCACTCACTCCAGTCACGGGATGAAAATCTAAAGCCTATGTCATCAGTTAGTTGGTAATTACGTAACAAAACTCTTATTCTTCTGCATTCCTTTGCTCTATAGACGTAGTTTGGCGATCTACCACGTAAAACCTTTTCAACACCTTCAGTAAATATGCCCTTAAATCCGCATTCTTCAACGGCTCTGGCGATAGCGTTATTATAAATTAGTTCTGTGTTCTCAAAAATTTTCGGGTTATATCCCAGTAAGTCTCGTATTACTTGTTTATGCATTTCCACTTGCTCGATGAATTCACCCTTATCTGTATAAAGACTTGCTAATGAGTGATAGTAAGTTTGTCCCAGCAACTCTACGCATCCAGTTTCAACAAGCTGCTTAAATGATTCTAGAAGATCTTTGTTAAACATCTCACACTGTTCAAGAAATACTCCAGAGATGCTAAAGGAAAACTTAACTTTTCTCTTGTCTTTCTTATGCCTATCAATTAGTTCGAGTAATATGTTATTTGAAGGGAAGTAACATTTTTTACATGCTCTCTCAAAAACCTCTCTGTTCAATTCCACGTTAAAGTAGTAGTTAAAAAGCTCTTTCTTCTTTACCTTCTTAAATAAGTTACCTTCCCAAAAGTAATTCTTTCTTAATCTATGGGGTTGATGTACTTCAAAAACGAACACAACATCAGTCAACTGGCAAACACCTTAGGTAAGTAATTGGTGTTTAAAATTCAGAGAAATAAAAATATAAGTATGGAGATAAATAAAATTCTTTTATGTTTTTCTGCCCTGTTCCAGTGCTGTTACTCCTGGAAGTTTTCTGCCCATTAAGAACTCTATTAAGGCACCGCCCGCTGTGCTTACATAGGATATTTTACCAGATAGCCCTAATTCTTGAAGGGCGGCGATTGTATGCCCTCCTCCTGCCAGCGAAAAAGCTTTTGAGTTTGCAATTTCTTCGAATATTCTCTTCGTTCCATATACGAACTCGCTGTTTTCAAAGACTCCCATTGGTCCACTTACAACTATTGATTTTGCGCTACGAATTATTTTTGCGTATTCTTCAACGGTTTTCGCGCCTATATCATATATTGGATACTTTGTTGGTAGGTCTTCAACGTTTATTTCTTTACGTTTCTTTTCAACTTCTACTGCGACATCTACTGGAACCTTGATTTTGTCTGGATACTTTTGCATAAGCTCCCTTATTCCTGGGACAAGGCCAAGCAATTTTTTCTCTTCCAAGAACTTCATGTTTGGCTCTCCTAAATCGTATCCTTTTGCCACTAAGAAAACATGGCCAACTACACCGCCAGTTAGGACATAATCGGCTATTCCATTTTCTAACACATATTTTGATATTTCAAGGGAATCATCTGCTTTAGCACCACCGAGCACGTATACGCATGGTTTTTCCGGGTTTTCTAGCACACGGCTTAAGGATTTCAACTCGCGCTCCATTATGCGGCCTGCTATGCTTGGAAGCACTTTAGTGAAACCTACTATTGACACATGAGCTCTATGAGCTGCGGCGAAGGCATCATTCACAAATATGTCGGCTAACGGAGCCAAAGCCTGGACAAGTTCTGATTTTGCATGATCTTCTGGAGTGCCCTCCTTTGTCTCCCCCGCAAAATACCTAACGTTTTCTAAAACTAGAATTTCACCGCTTTTTAGTTCCTTAATAGCTTTTTTAGCTCTCTCTCCGAAAACGTCATCCACGAATTTTACCGGTTTTCCTATAACTTTGCTGAGTATTTCAGCGTGTTGTTGTAGGGAGATGAAGTCTGGGTCGCCTTTTCTGCCTTGATGGGCTAGCACGACAACTTTCGCACCTTTTTCAGATAGTTCTTTGATGGTTGTTTCACCATGTGCCCTAATTCGTGTATCGTCTAAAACTTTCTTTGTTTCTGGGTCTACTGGCGAGTTAAAGTCAACCCTAACGAGGACGACTTTGTCCTTCACGTTGACGTCATCTAAAGTTAAAAATTTAACCATGTATATTTCCCTCTTTTTTAGTTTAGTGAACAGAAAAAAATAAGGAAGTTGTTTACTTTTAAGTTTTATATTTAGAGACCAGCTTTCTTCCCTATGAGTTCGATGAGTTCAACCATTCTGCAGGAGAAACCCCATTCGTTGTCGTACCACGCTAGTACCTTAACTAGGTTTCCGCCTACAACCATTGTTGAAAGACCATCGACTACCGCAGAATATGGTGTATGATTTACATCACTTGAAACAATAGGCTCCTCAGTGTAAGCCAATATACCTTTCAGAGGTCCTTCTGCAGCCTTTCTGAAAGCTTCGTTAACTTCCTCCTTTGTAACACTTTTCTCTAAAACTACAGTTAAATCTGTTATTGAAACATTTGGAACAGGCACTCTAAGGGCTAATCCATCAAGTTTACCCTTCAGCTCCGGCAAAACTAAACCAGCGGCACGAGCCGCGCCTGTAGTTGTTGGAATGATATTTAGTGCAGCAGCTCTTGCCCTTCGTAGGTCTCTGTGTACTAGGTCCAATACACGCTGGTCGTTCGTATAGGCGTGCGCTGTTGTCATAAGTCCCGACTTTATGCCAAAGTTTTCATGTAACACCTTGGCTACTGGAGCTACACAGTTGGTTGTGCATGAAGCATTTGAAATTATGTTGTGCTTTTCATGATCATATTGATTATGGTTTACACCAATTACTATTGTTATATCTGGGTTCTCAGCGGGGGCGGATATTAGGACTTTTTTTGCTCCGGCTTGGAGATGCTTTGATGCGTTTGCTCTATCTGTGAATAATCCTGTAGACTCCACCGCTAAGTAAACATCTAAATCCTTCCATGGTAGCAGGGCTGGATCTTTCTGTGAAAGTACTTTTAGCTCTTTACCGTTCACTACTATATTATTGTCCTTGACTTGTACTTCGCCTGGGAAAGGTCCGTGGACTGAGTCGTACTTCAGTAAATGAGCTAATGTTTTTGCATCTGCAACGTCATTGACGGCTACAAAGTCTATGTTTGCTTTTCTCTCAACAGCTGCTCTGAAAAGAAGTCGTCCAATTCTTCCAAAACCATTTATGCCTACTCTTATCACCATTCGGCTCACCATTTACGTTAATCTTCAGGCCGTATTAATAAACATGCTTTTCTTAATTAATTTTCCGACATAAAAATGAAAGGATTAATGAGAATTAGCGAAGTTTCATGAGCAATGTTTCAGCAGCTAATACAAGCGGCTCCCATGTTTCGTTTAGCGGCGGTGCATAGGCCGTGTCTGCTTTTGCTAATTCCCGTATGGTCATTTGTTTTTGTATGGCGATGGAAACAGCATTTATTCTTTGAGTTACCTCTTCTCCCCCTATGATTTGGGCGCCAATTATCCGTTGAGATTCTTTATCAGCTATGAGTTTAACTTTAATCGGCTTGGCGCCTGGATAATAATCTGCTCTCGTCTTCGATGATATCATGCCTACTATGGGTTCTATCCCCGCCATCTTAGCCGCTTTCTCTGTTAACCCTGTAACGCCTATTTGCAGGTCATAAAGCTCCGTTACCGCTGATCCCAGCACCCCTGGAAAAGTAGCGTAACCTCCTGCAGCATTTATCCCAGCGACTTTGCCTTGCCGGACTGCTACCGTACCCAGTTGCTGAACAACCGGTCTTTGTGTTATTAAGTGGATAGATTCCGCACAATCTCCAACAGCATAGACATCTGCTATATTGGTTTGCATTCTTGCATTTGTTTTTATGGTTTTTGTTTCTCCAAGAGCTATTCCAGCTTCTACAGCTAATTGGGTGTTTGCTCTAACCCCAAAAGCGCTGATAAATAAGTCTGCGTTTATTTGCTCTCCTCCAGCTACAATACCCGTTACTTTGTCAACTCCAAGAAATTCCTCCACAGGTTTATTTACCAGTATATTTATCCCCTTTTGCTCGAGGGTTGTCTGGACTACTTTGGCCATATCAGCGTCAAGCATTGCTGGTAATACTTGCGGCATCATTTCGACAACTGTGACTTTTAAACCCCTTTCTTGAAGGGCTACAGCCGTCTCAAGCCCTATTAATCCCGCTCCCATCACTACTGCGGTTTTTGCCCC
>JAGTRA010000058.1:5021-6504 GCA_018396935.1 Candidatus Bathyarchaeota archaeon | reverse complement strand
ATAACGGCATGGATTTTGTCAAGTAAAATATTCGTTGTCAATTGAGGAGGTATACGGATGTCAAGGTTAATCTGACATTTTGAAGGGATTGTGGAGTAATCTTTTCCGCCCTCTATCTTAGTTATTGAATAAGTTATAGAGTGGAAAGGACTGTCAGGGTTTTCACATGAGAAGTGAATGCTACGGATACTTTGCCATAGCTCAAAAGCTTTCTCGATAGCATTGCTGTAAAGATGATTAGCAGATGAGTGCCCAGGTCCAGGAATCGTTTCACAGAGTACTTCTAAACGCAAAACACCTTTATAACCAATTGTTATCTTATCTACTCCGCTTGGTTCACCGAAAATAGCATAGTCTGCGCTTATACCCTCTTTTAACAAATTTCTGATTCCCCGACTCTTTCCTTCCTCATCAACGACGCCAGCAACCACTAGCTTAACTGGAATTTTTCCTTCCCTGAACGTTGATGCAGCAATAATCATAGCAGCAAGGGAGGCTTTAGCATCTACAGCACCTCTCCCATAGATTACGGCATCTTCGATCTTTACAGGTATAAAGCCGGAAACTGTATCCATGTGACCACATAGCAGGATTGTTGGAGATCCATCGCCTACTTCGCCTATAACATTCCCTACAGAGTCTCGCTTAACTCTGAAACCCAGTTTTCGCATTTCATCAACAAGAAAGTTTGAGATATTCTCCTCATCTCCGGAGGGGCTGTATATTTCAAGCATTCTCTTTAATAGGTTAATAGCGTAATCGCGCATTTTCTTCTTCCTCTAAAATTACGTCTAGTATGGATATAACCTTGTCAATGTGATCTTTCTCTATAACCAAAGGAGGTAGAAATCTTAAGACGTTCTTACCAGCGTCAAGTATTAAGACCCCCCGTTCCGCAGCCTTCATCAAGATATTGAAAACATCAAACTTAAGCTCCACTCCCAACATGAGGCCTAAACCGCGAACTTCACGTATAGATTTATGCTTTCCCCGAAGTTCTTCAAGCCTTTCCTTAAAGTATGCGCCTAGGGTTGCAGCACGTTCATAAAGTTTCTCGTTTACCAGCACGTCAATCGCGGCACATGCAGCTGCACAAATTAGAGGATTTCCGCCAAAAGTTGTTGTGTGCTCTCCAACTTTTAGAGAAAACATTATTTCATCTTTTGCGACAGTAATTCCTATCGGTAAGCCTCCTGCTACAGGTTTTGATACACATAAAATATCTGGAATCACATCCCAATGTTCGCACGCAAAAATTTTTCCGGTTCTCCCAAAGCCTGTCTGAACTTCATCTAGTATTAGGAGAACACCTTTTTCATCACAAAGCTCCCTGACTTTTCTAAGATAATCGCCTGATGGAACACGAATTCCCCCTTCACCTCTAATAGGCTCAAGAATAACCGCTGCCGTTTTATCGGTTATCGCCTCTTTGATTTTGTCAATATTATCTGGAGGGACATGTTTAAAACCAGGAAGAAGAGGT
>JAGTRA010000058.1:317-4946 GCA_018396935.1 Candidatus Bathyarchaeota archaeon | reverse complement strand
AGCCCTTACATCATTGTATAAGTATCCATGACATGAAAGCAATTTTTCAGCTTGATTTTTTATAGCTTCAACAACTTTCGGATGACAATGCCCTACGATGCATGTCCCGTAGCTTCCAGCGCAATCTATATACTCTTTGCCATTTATGTCCCAGAGGATGACCCCTTTACCCTTTGTAATTACTATTGGCCTTTTAGCGTAGACATTAGCCATGAAACGATTTTCTATATCTATTATTTCCCTCTCACTCACCAGTAATTACCGTCCCGCATTCATGATTAACAGCAGAGGAAATTGGAAGCTTCCTAAGGCCATTAGAAATAATAGCCTCAGGAACCCCCATTTTAACAGCCTCAATAGCCGCGTAAACTTTTGTTATCATCCCAGGCCCTATTTTTGGAAGAATACGCTCAACCTCTGATAACGAAAGCTTCGGTTGTATTTTACCGTCTAGAATTAGCCCATCAACATCTGTTAAGAGCACGAGACGCTCAGCTTTAACAGTTCCAGCTAAATAGGCGGCTGTACGATCAGCGTCAACATTCAAGAATTCGTATTCATCACCCATCGCCAACGGAGCTATTACAGGTAAATAGCCATGTGATAATAAGAGATTCAATAGATCAGCATTAACTGAATTTATTTTCCCTGTATAACCTCCATCAATAACGCGTTTTCGACCCCTCTCGTCTACCATTATTATTTTCTTCTTACGTTCAGCCCTTATTAGCCCACCATCTAACCCGCATAGCCCAACAGCAGGTATACCCTCTTTCTGGAGCAAAGCCACTATCTGTTTATTAATTTTCCCAGCCATCACCATAGCGAAAATTTCCACAGTCTCCTTGTCCGTATACCTGCTTCTAAAGCCACCAGGAGACACTACAAATTTTTGTTCTTTACCGAGCATTGAAGCTACCCTTGTTACCTCAGCGCCTCCACCATGAACCAATATTATTTTTTGGTTCCTGGAAAGGAAGCTCTTGACATCTAAAGCAATGTCTGAATTTTCTATTTCTTTCGCAACATTACCTCCAATTTTAACAACAACCACCATCTTGATCACACCGGATGGAAGCCTGGGTGCTCTAATCCAATTTTTTCGTCAAAACCCATCATAATGTTGAAGCATTGGACTCCCTGCCCAGCCGCGCCTTTTAGCAGATTATCGATTGCTGAGAGAACTAATATTCTATTGGCCCTTGGATCTAACTCAAAACCTATATCGCAAAAGTTCGTTCCGATGACGACTTTTGGATCTGGCAATTGGTACAAACCTTTTTTGTACTTAACTAGGCGAATGAACGGTTCAGTTCCATACATGGAACGATAGGCCCTCCAAACGTCTCCCATAGTTATCTCGCGTGTTTGAAAACCATGGATCGTTGCTAAAATGCCACGGACCATGTTAACAGCGTGAGGTGTAAAGGCTACTTTTACGGGGCTTATAGATAGCAGGTTTAGTTCCTGTTCTATTTCAGCGATGTGCCTATGGTTAATTACGTTATATGCTCGAACACCTCCAAATCTTTCAGGATGGTGAGATGCTAAAGAAGGCTTGGCGCCAGCGCCAGATGACCCTATTTTTACATCAACAATTATTTTGTCCCTATCTATGAGGCCTTCTTTAATAATTGGAGCTAAGCCAAGGATTGTTGCTGTGGCCATACACCCAGGACAAGCGATTAATCTTGCATTTTTTAGCTCTTCACGATGAAGCTCTGGCAGGCCATAAACAGCTTCTTTAAGCAGTTCTGGACATGGATGTCGCCAACCGTACCACTTTGGATAATCATCAGGATTTTTTAGCCTAAAGTCAGCACTCATATCTATTACCTTTAGCCCCAAATCAAGCAGTTTTGGAACGAGTTTTACGGCAGCACCGTGAGGTACAGCTGTGAAAACAATTTCACAGTTATCCTTTATGTTCTGTATGTTTAAGGGGACAAATTTTAGTTGGGCCACTCCTCTAAGATTAGGATGAACCGTGAATACGTACTCGCCAGCATATTTATCGGATGTTACTAGTGTTACTTCAACTTTGGGGTGGAATAGTAGTAAGCGCAACAATTCGCCACCCACATAGCCTGAGCCACCAATCACTCCGACTTTAACCATTTTTATCATCTCCAATTTACAGCAGGCTTTTAGCACATGCAAGTAAGAACTCCGCGGGGTTATATCCCGTAGCTAACCGTGTTTGCTCCCAAAATTCTGGGCAGGCATTAGCCTCATGAAATAGTATTGAACTTTTCCCTTTTTCCACACTTTCGTTAATTACTGCTCTAACGTTGTTGTATGCTTCTGAGCTTTTGTAATTTTTGAATGCAGTTTCCAATCGTTTATTCCACTCTACAAAGTTCTTCTTCTTTAACGGATCACGTTTAACTCTTTTAAATTCTTCGAAAAGCGTTTCAAGCCTATTTAGTTCAGTCTCGATATGGTTGCTTTCGGATAGTATTTCAGGCATGTTGCTAAAATCTATCATAGCGTCAAGCGCAACAAACCATACATCTGCATTACCAGCGATCACAGAGCCGCATTTAGAAGCTAAATCCTGAATATATTGCGGCAGATCTACATCAAATACGAAGTTACCTAAGGCTGTGTTAGTTCTAAAGTCACGAAAACCAGCGCGAGCCATAGCTTTTGGGCAACAGTAGGGGGGTTTACCCTTCTCCTTGAAAACTACTATTCTCAAGTCATAGAACCACTTTTGAATGAATGATTGAGCTAATACTCCGAGAGGGTTAACTAATGATGGTGTAGTTTCACTTAAAATGTTAATTAACTCTTCCCTATTTTTGGCAAGCCTTATATCTCTGCCATGCGTACCCGCATCAGGTTTAATAATAATTGCATCATCACTTAATTCCTGCATTATCAAGTCTGCAATATACTCCTCATTATGAATCATCCTTCTATCACTTGTGACCTCTAAAACATCGCATGGGATAAAAAGAGTCTTTGGAACTTTAATTCCATTTTTGAAAAGTTTTAGCAAAGTCCTAAATTTGCTAAAACAGGTAAATTCAACGTTGAGCGGGTTTATACTGGGCTTATCAATTGCTTCAAGAAAACTTGCAGCTATGAGACGGCGGTTCTTACTTTGAGCACGATTAAGCACAACCCTAATCTCTTTTAACTGTTCAGTGTGATCAAATTCCTTACTTTTAACTCTTAGAGCATTTTCTCCTAACTTTATGGAAATTTTCCGAAAGGGGATATATTTAACATCTAGGTTCATGGAGTCAGCTGTTAGCTTTATCCCCATCTCGTCAGCTTCAAAGTATTCGCAAAGAAGACCTATACTCATCGCTAGACCTCTATGGTCGAGTGGTATAAATAAAAAGCTTGCTTGACATTACGTAGTGGAGGGAGTTACTCGCCCCAGTCTTCACCTTCAATCACAAGTTCTTGTAGTTCTACACTATCTCCGTTTACTTTTACAACTTCAAGCTCAAGACCGCAACAGGGGCAGCTTAATATTTCCCCCTCCACTACATCCCCTGAAATTTCAAGGTTTGAATCACAGTCTGGGCATTTCGCAGACATCATTTTATTTTCACCAGCTTTTGGCTTTTAGAAAACCTCCTGTCTTTTAACCTTTACGGCATATTTGTGACGGAAAAAAACTTCTAAGTTCCAATTGGTACAAATAAAAAATTCATCACAACCAAGCATGTTTATATAACAGACCCTAGGGAATCTATAAGAATTAAAGGTAAGCTTAAAGGCGATTAAAATTGGCAACGGTTGCCGAAAAAATATTGGCAAAAGCGTCCAACAATAAGAGAGTCGAGCCAGAAGAATTAGTTATAGCTAACGTAGATTTTGTTTTCGCCCATGATGGAACAGCCCCTTTGATGATAGACGTAATTGAGGAATTTAACGTTAAAAAACTGAGGATGGCTGAGAAAAGCGCTCTGTTCATTGATCATGCTGCGCCCAGCCCATCTGTACAGTCGTCCATTCTACATAAGAAAATGAGGGAATTTGCCTCCCGCTTCGGGATAAAACTTTTCGAGGCGGGAGAGGGTGTGTGTCATCAGGTGGTTATTGATAACAATTTCGTTAAAGCTGGAGCTATAGTTGTTGGGGCGGACTCTCATACAACAATTCATGGAGCGATGGGAGCTTTCGCCGTTGGTGTAGGAAGCACGGACGCTGCGTTTGCTTTAGCGTCTGGAAAATTATGGTTTAAAGTTCCTGAAAGCATAAAAGTCATTCTAAGAGGCACTCTACAGAGGGGTGTATTATCAAAAGATATAGCCCTAGAATTACTTAGAATTGTGGGAACTGATGGAGCAACATATATGGCCATTGAATATCATGACGAGTTAGATCCAAAGCTTTCTCCATCCTCTCGAGCAACAATCTCAAATTTATCAGCTGAAATGGGGGCTAAGGCTGGCATATTTCCAGTGGATCCTTTCACACCGGATCCTGGTGCCGAGTATGTAAAGGAAATCGATTTGGAGTGTAGCAGATTAGAACCAATGGTAGCAAAACCCCCATTACCCTCTAATGGAGTCCCTGTTACCGAGGTTGAAGGAATTGAAGTAGATGAAGTTTTCATAGGCAGCTGTACTAATGGTAGAGTGGAGGATCTTGAAGTAGTTGCTAAAA
>JAGTRA010000058.1:0-307 GCA_018396935.1 Candidatus Bathyarchaeota archaeon | reverse complement strand
TGTCGACCTTGCGTCGGCGCGCATATGGGTCTTTTAGGCCCTGGCGGAGTTGCAGTATCCACAGCTAATAGAAACTTCACGGGAAGAATGGGAGACCCGAGTGCTAAGATTTATCTAGCAAGCCCAGCTACTGCTGCTGCGACAGCAGTAGAGGGTAAAATAGCTGATCCACGAAAATACCTTTGAAGTGAGGGATGAGTGATGAAGGGAAATGCTATTAGGCTTGGAGATGACATAAACACTGACCTAATCATAGCAGGCAGACATAAGTTTAGGGCGGTAACCATTGAAGAGATGGCAAAGCACA
>JAGTRA010000057.1 GCA_018396935.1 Candidatus Bathyarchaeota archaeon | reverse complement strand
TCTTATTAAGAGGGAAGATAATGCTAATTCTAAAGAGGATCAAAATTTTATGCTAAAACCTAAGCCTGATACGCAATTTTCTACACAACCCCCATCGGAACAACTCCCACAAGCAACGGTTCCGAATACGGTAACCACGTCAAAGACAACAAGTAGCACGCCATGGTTTTATCAAATGGAAGATAGCAAACAGACCATAGAATCAAGGATGACGTTAACCCTTCAAGCGCCTACACTCAAACAATCACCCGACGCGGTAACCTCTCCACCTTCAGTTTCTTCAAAAATTACATCACGTAGAGCCACTACTCCAAAAATTGTGAGAATGAGTCGCCTAGGGCTTGAGGTTATACCATACGGCGACGAAAATGATGAGAGGGAATACTTCTGCGACGGCAAAAAGCTTTTCATAAATAGGAAACATCCCGCATACATGAGAGAGCTAGCTAAGGGCAGAGACTTTGTAGTGAGGTATATACTCCGAATAGTAGCCAGCGTAATCGCCTCAATGGAGCACCCGGATAGCATAGAAGCCCTTGAAACAGCAAACAGACTTATTGCCGACGCATTGAAACATGTATAAAAACATCTATAAACCTGGACGTGATTTTTCAGCGTCTTAAGCTTAGAGGATAGAAGACTACATCAGTCAAGCAATTTTGACAATTCATTGTTCATAATCTCTCAGCAACTTAAGTTCAGCCCCATAAACCATTTATTACCAATTTTTTAACTGCATAATAAACCACAATTTAAATCAATATTTTTACCAAAAATAACATATTTCCCAAGCTATTTTGAACCTACCCCTCCCCCTAGATCCATCATAAAGTAACTTGCTAAATGAATGCCCTATAACTCAAAGTTTTTTAACGACTTTCTCTGACATTTGATGCTAAACAAAGCAGCACCACTTACAATCACGTATAATAAGTCCTATGTGGATGATTTTCAGCCATTACTGTTTATATGCCATAAAAATGATGCAGGTGCTTAATAATTCTCTTTAATTATTTCAGCAGGTTCTTTGCGCAATAGCTAGAGCCTATCAAAGCGCTTAATGACCCTTGGGTTAAAGCTGTTTGTGGGAATACTTAAATATGTGGGATTTAAATATTTAGTGGGATAATTTATGGAAATTGTAAAAGTTGATGAGAAAGGCAGGATCATCATCCCCAAAAGTATAAGGGAGAAATCTGGCGTAAGTGAGGGAAGCTACGTTAGAATAAAGGTTTATGAAAAAGGCATTATTATAGAGCCTCTTGAGCCCATAGCTGACAAATACTTTGGAGCCTTTAAGATAACAAAATGGCCAGAAAACCTTGACGATTTTGTAATTGAGGTTATGAGAAAATGGTGGAGCCAGAGGGCTACGTAGACCTAAATGTCTTCGTTTATTGGCTTGGTAATCATCCTACCTTCGGAAGAGTATCCTACGGATGGATAAAGAAGATTGAAGAATCCCCACGAGGAAAATATGTGACGTCAGCTTTAACACTATATCAAATAGTGGTAATAATAGCTGGCTTAACAGGAAAAAACCTAGGGAGCCGGGAGCTAATTGAAGAAGTAGTAAGCTCTATAGAAAGTCTCCCCGGTTTGAGAATAATTCCCCTAACATCGGAAGATATAACTCAAGCATCTAAACTTATGAGAGAATACAGCTTGGACTACGAAGATGCAATACACCTAGCTACCGCATTAAAAAGTAAGGCGAAAGAAATAATATCCAACGACGAAGACTTTGATAACACCCCCTTGAAAAGAAAATTCTGATAAAAAGTGATAGAACCCCCTCAAATATTAAACTGACTTTTTAGGCTTTTAAAGCTTTAGCTTATAGTCCTCTTTTCCATAAAGAGGAACTCTAAACTTCATCGAGAGATTTCAACTCGTTAAAGCGCTTTTCTCTAATTATCTCATCAACCTCTTTCAGCAACACATACTCCTCAGCGGTCAGGAAAACATCCTCAAGAAAATCCATAACTTTTCGCTTCGTTACAGACATTTAGGGTACAAATATTTTACGGTTCCATTTTCTGTGTTATAAGAGGCTTTAGGGTTCTGAGTTAAGTAGGAATACATGGTGAATTGCTTCTTTTACTCATACTTAACTCTTCTCTCTTGATTAGCTCATTGGGGGCTCTTTGGGGAGCCCCGCTCCCCGCATCAGAAGGTTCAATACCGCTACAACGTCTCTATCCATTGCCAATCCGCATTTTTCGCATCGCATTATCCTGCCCCCATAGGAAGCCATGCTTCCTGAGCAGAGGGGGCAGGGTTTTGGAGGAGTTTTTAGGATCAACATATTTTACTGATAACCCAAGTAACTACGCACAAACAAGGAGTAGAGAAAGCTGAACCATGGGCTAACACTACCATAATACAAACAACGTCGTTTAGCTGCAACTTTTAGAAGGCGTAAGTGTTTTATAGCTTTTTTTAGTTTGTCAATGGGAGGTTTGTATGGGGATTGTTGCGAGGAGTCGTGTGAAGTCACCATGGATTTTTCATTTGAATACGGGTTCGTGTGCTGGCTGTGACATCGAGATAGTGGCAGCTTTGACTCCTCGTTATGACGCTGAACGTTTGGGTTGTGTTCTCGTTGGTTCGCCTCGTCATGCTGATGTTTTGCTGGTTACGGGCCCTGTTACTCGCCAGATGCTGCCTCGTTTTATTAGAGTTTATGAGCAGGTGCCTGAGCCTAAAGTTGTTGTTGCTGTCGGCACTTGCGCCTCATCCGGTAGTCCCTTTTTAGGCGGTCAGATGGTAGAAGGCCCTGTGGATAAAATAGTTCCTGTAGATGTCTATGTTGTTGGCTGTCCACCTAGACCAGAAGCGATTGTTAAGGGAATTGTTACAGCTGTGAAGAAGAGGTTTGGGTGAAAAACATGGTTACAGAAAAACATGGCGAAACAAAAGATGTTGAAGTGGACTATGCTCGTTTGCGCATTCCTTTTGGCCCCGTGCATCCAGCCCTTAAAGAGCCCGTTTCGTTAAGGGTAACCGTTCGAAAGGAAGAGATTGTTGATGTTGATATAGTTTTGGGACATGTTCATAGGGGGATAGAGGGTTTAGCTGAAAACCGCAACTTAGTTCAAACGTTATATTTAGTTGAGCGTGTTTGTGGTATATGCTCTCACAGCCACACAACATGTTATGTCCAAGCTTTGGAAGAAATAGGCGAAATAAAACCTCCCGAACGAGCCCTGTATCTTAGGACGTTAATTTTTGAACTTGAGAGAATTCACAGTCACCTATTCTTATTAGGAGTTTTAGCTTATGAAATTGGGTTCGACACTCTCTTCATGTTCACATGGCATGTTAGAGAAAGCATTCTTGACCTGTTTGAGAAGATCACGGGCAATCGTGTTCACCATTCAATGAATACGTTAGGTGGGGTGCGTTGGGATGTCGATCAGTCCATGGTTGAAGAAATCATGTCTACCATGAAAAATTTGCATAAATATGTGCAGCAGATCCACGACTCATTCCAAGACAAAAGCGTTGAGAAAAGGTTGTGCGATGTAGGCTTCTTAGCCAAGGATGAAGCTATAAGGTTATGTGTTGTAGGCCCTACTGCTAGAGGTTCTGGTGTGGATATGGATGTGCGGAGAGACCATCCTTATGCCGCTTATAACGATTTGAGGGAGGATTTCTCAGTTGTTGTGAAGGAAAAAGGCGACGTCTACGCAAGAACGGAAGTTCGAATTTTAGAACTTTTTGAATCAATTAATATTATTCAGAAAATTTTGGCGAAGCTGCCGGGAGGGAATATTCGCGTTGAAGACAACATTATTAAGTTGATGCGTCGCATTCCTCAAGGTGAAGCAATCTCTTTAGTGGAGGCTCCTCGAGGTGAGCTTCTTTATTTTGTGAAAACCAACGTAAAGGGTGGCTTATCACGGTTGAAGATTCGAACTCCTACGATTCCAAACGTGTTGGGCTTAAAGCCCATGCTTGTGGGATGTGAAATTGCAGATATCCCTGTGATCATCGCTTCCGTAGATCCCTGCATGGCATGTGCGAATAGAATAACCGTCGTTGATGCTGTTACAGGGGAAGAAGAGACGATGGATACAAGTGTTTTGCGGCGTAAAAGGTGAAACTATGGACGTGATAACGGCTTTTTTGTTGACTTTTCCTATAGTTTTTGTGATAAGCCTGTTATTTGACGGTATCGACAGAAAGATTCACGCTAGAATGCAAAGAAGGGTAGGCCCTCCAATAATACAGCCTTTCTACGACTTCATTAAGCTGTTGAACAAGGAGAGGATAGTTCCAGCTATGGCGTCTTCTCAAATTTTCACGGTTTTACCAACCCTCGCAGCGGCATCCTCAATTTTAAGTTCAGCCATATTGTTTACTAGTGTGATGTCGGGAACAAGTTTTGGCGGTGACTTAGTGGTTGTTTTTTATTTATTGGCAATGTCTTCTGTTTTGGTTACGATTGGCGGCTCTTCTTCAGGCAACCCATATGGGGCTATTGGTTTTTCTCGAAAAATGACTATGCTTATTGCTTACGAGGTACCGCTTCTTCTGTCATTTTTGTCCGTGTTTTTGAAAATTAATTCTACATCATATTACAATGCTATTTTGACCCAAGTTAAGGTTGGATCTATGTTGGCTTTAGCCTTTCCAAGCATGGCTGTCTCTGCAGTCGCCTTTCTGCTTTGCATACCTGCTGCAGCGGATGCTGTGCCCTTTGATGTTTCTGAGGCAAAAACTGAGATTATTTATGGTCCACTTGTTGAGTACAGTGGACCCTATTTAGCGCTGTTTAAACTAGCGAAGGCTTCCTCAAACCTATCATTAACCTTTCTTGCATGCACATTGTTCTTCTATCTGCCGGCGTTGTTTGGCGATGGGGACTCTCTATGGTTGGGCGCCTTTATTGTTTGTCTGCTTCTAGCTTTAATCCTTTGGTTTTTAACTATAACGGTTCCTCGAACAGTTTTCGCAAGGATGAAGGTAGGGCAAGCCTTCAAGTTTTATTGGATTGTGGCGTTACCCTTATCAGTAATCGCTGTTGTATTGTCTGCTCTGGGGTTGTAGGGGGAGAGAAGTCTCTTTGAAACTTGGATGTATGCTCCGCAACGTATTGCGAGCACTTTTCCAGAGACCAGTTACTGTCCAGTATCTAACCAAACCAGAGGAAAGAGTGCCTGTTCCTGAGAGGTTTAGGGGCAAATTAGCCTACGATAGGGACGCTTGTATTGGTTGTCTTTTGTGTATAAGAACTTGTCCTAGCGGGGTGATAACAGCGACTGTAGAGAAAAAGGTGAAATTTGATGTCGTAAGATGCATGTTTTGTGGGCAATGTGTGGAGATATGCCCGAAGAATGCAATCGCCCTTAGCTCTGAATTTGAAATTGTAGTAGATAACAAGGAGGAACTGGTCATCCAGTAAGGCTTATTAGAGCTAAAACAGCATTAAATCCAATGGAGCTGGATAAGAGCCTTGTCAAAGCAGCCCCGCGAACTTGTCGTTTTGTTGCTGAGAAATGTTATTTTTAGGCATTCTGAATTTCGATCATTAGAAGACTTTCTAGTTGAAAGGTATGGGTTTAGTAAAGTTGAGGAAAAAGAGCAGAAAATTTCTGAACTAAAACAGTTAATCCCGCCAGAATGTAAAGAGAAGATTGCTTTCGAAGAGGAGTCTGGGGCTCCGGTAGTTTTGGAGGAAAATGAAAAGAAACTTTCTGTTCTGAAGATTTATGAAGGAACATTTTTGGAAAGCAAAATTGCAGTTTATATTATTGGGGAAACCGCACAGAAAGAGGATATAATCACCGGGGTGGAAGCAGAAGAGCAATATGCCGTCTATACTACTGAGTATCAGATGGTTAAATTGGTTAGTGAAAGCGGCTACGCAATTCAACAGTTAATTGAACGCTTAACTATAGACCTTGGAATAGCATTTGGCTCAAAGGAATGGATTTTCCACAGAACCAGAGAAGGTTAGACAACGCCTATTAAATTGAGAAGGATTTGCGGTTGTAAACCCAAAATAACAGAGGTTAATGCCAAAACAACTGTTGGAAACCACATGGTCCAGTGAGCTTCACTAGCTTCCTTTGTTGTTTCAGTTGCTTCTCCCATGAAGATATGATGAAAAGAACGTAGCAGGAACACAAACGTGATCAATGATATACAGATAAGAAAAATTAAAGTTACAACCGCTATCGTTATGCCTCCTAACTCGAGTAGGAAGTTGTAAGCGACGGAGTAAAGGAGCCATTTTGCGTAAAATCCGCTTAAGGGCGGCACTCCAGCCAATGAGAGGGCGCATATTATGTAGCTTAGTGCTGTTTTATTCATTTTCCCCAATAATCCTCCGAGTTTCTGCATGTCTGCTGTTCCAACTTTAAAGAATACGGAGCCTAGGCTTAAAATCATCCCAGCTTTCATCATTGCACTATTAACTAAATAGAATTGTCCCACAATAAAGCTCATGGGTGAAGTAAGCAATCCTAAAACAAAGACTATGTGGCCGAACTCATCTAGGCTGAAGTCGGCTAGCATCCG
>JAGTRA010000056.1:6307-6596 GCA_018396935.1 Candidatus Bathyarchaeota archaeon | reverse complement strand
TTTCCAGCAGATTTTGAGATCTTACGTCCACTTTTATCTAGGAACATTTCATATCTAGCGTGGACTGGCGGTTCGTAACCAAGTACTTCTCGGCATATTCTATCATTAACTCTGACCGAGTCAGCTATATCCTTGCCATAGGCTTCAAATCGAATGTCTAACGCTCTCCACCTAGCGGCGAATTCTCCCTTCCAACTTAACTTACCGTTGCCACATGTTACATCAACTTCGCCCTTATATCCGCAGCCTTCAACCCACTTGCCTTTAAGCTCCATGCCTTCACAAACGT
>JAGTRA010000056.1:406-6297 GCA_018396935.1 Candidatus Bathyarchaeota archaeon | reverse complement strand
TATTGCTTTAGTTGTGTATATGCGGCCGCAGTTTTCACAGACCGGGAAATAGGGCAGGTACTCCATATATCTTTCCTGGCCAACTTCTTCCTTAACTATTTGCCCAACTTTTTTAGCGTTAAGCAGTATTGTTTTGATCTCATTATTTAATAGACCTTTTTTATACGCTTCCTTCGCTGACATGTATCGATACTCTATGCCGCACTTATCTAAAGCGTCAAGGAGAAGTGAGCTCATATGATTGCCGTAGCTTTCATGGCACTTAAAGGGGTCAGGAATATCCGTTACTGGAAACCCTATGTACTTTTCTAGGGATTTGGGTAAACCTGCCGGAACCTTTCTTAAACCATCTTTATCATCGCAGAAGGCTATTAACTCAGACTTGTAACCTTGATCCCTCAGGGCTAATGTAACAGCATAGGAGCGGGCAGCGTCACCTAGGCTTCCAATATGGGGGAAGCCTGAGGCCCCAAGGCCCATTTCAGTCCTTATTAGGTCTAGGCTTCTACCAAGCTTTTTCTCCCGCTCTATTATCTTAACTGCCATTTTGTCGTACCATGTTCCTCGACCGATTATCTGGGCATCATTTTCAGTCATTAGCTGCCCCTCGAATAGAGGTGCTAAAATGCTTGAAGGTTAATTTTGTGTCTTTGCTTCTGCGACCTGTGGAGCTACTTTAGCTTTTTGCCTCTCCCTCCGTAGAATTTCTCTAGCCACTATTACTCCGGAGGCGGAGGCCTGTATTAAGCCTCTGGTTACGCCAGCTCCATCTCCTATTGTGAACAGGTTGCGAATCTTTGTCTCAAGGACGTTGTTAAGCTCAAGCCTTGAGGAGTAGAACTTAACTTCTACACCGTAGAGTAAAGTGTCTCGGGAGTGTATGCCGGGAGCGATTTTATCAAGGGCTTCAAGCATTTCACGGATATCTACTAAGTATCGATACGGTAGGACGAAGCTTAAGTCGCCGGGTGTAGCGTTCTTTAATGTTGGGGTAACTAAACTTCTGGCGATTCTCTCCGGGGTGGATCGCCTGCCAGCTACTAGGTCGCCGAGACGCTGTACAAGGATTCCTCCACTTAGTAGGTTTGAAAGCCTAGCTAAGTATTTTCCATAAGCGATGGGCTCTTTGAAAGGCTCTGTGAATGAAGTGCTGACTAGTATTGCAAAATTTGTGTTTTCAGTCTTCCTCTCCGCATAGCTTTGACCATTAACTGTGAGGACGCCATTATACGATTCGGATATTACCTCTCCATATGGGGCAACGCAAAATGTCCTAACTTGATCATCAAAGGACTTTGAATAGTATATGAACTTGGGCTCGTATAGGACGCTGGTTAATTCCTCCATAACTACGGCTTGAACCTCCACTCTAACGCCGACGTCTACTGGATTGTTTAGGGTTTTCAGCCCCAAGGCTTGTGCTTCCATTTTAAGCCACTCGGCACCACTCCGCCCAGGCGCCACCACCACATATTTTCCATAGAAACGTTCACCGTCAACTGTTTCTACGCCTTCGATGATTCTATTCTTAACTAGTAGGCTTTTAACGTCCTTCTTCATTCTAATGTCAACCTTGCCCTCAAGCTCCTGCCGCATCTTTCGAAGGGTCTGGGCGCATCTTTCAGTGCCCATATGCCTAATCTTCTGGTGAACTAGTTTTAAGCCAGCGAGGGAGGCTTTCCGCTCTATTTCCTCAACCTTATCTGTTTCGCCTCCGTAAACGTGGTTCGGTGCTCCAAATCTTAGGTATACGTTGTCTACGTAATCTAGTAACTCCATGAGATCCTTCTTGTCGGGCATGTACTGGTTTAACCACCCACCTACTTCTGTCGAGAGTGTTAATTTCCCATCGCTGAAGGCTCCGGCGCCTCCCCATCCGCAGAGCAGATTGCACGGATCACAGTTTACACATCCGAATCCACGGCTCGCTGGGCAGCGGCGCTTTTCAATGTCAGGGCCTTTATCTAGAAGCAGTACTTTAAGGTCAGATTTCTCTACAAGCTCGAGAGCACAGAATATTCCAGCTGGTCCCGCTCCGACTATTATTACATCATAGCTCAAAGTCGACAGCTCCTACTAAAGCCCAAAAGTAGATAGATCAGCCTCCATATATCTTTAACGAAGCAAAAATGGAGAGAAGATGACGCTTATAAAAATAAAGGTTTTGCAGTCTCTATATGTATGGAATTAGGCATAGTAACCTCACAGTTTTACTGCTTGGATTCAAAAATTGATGCACCTCATTTGGCGGTATGAATATTGCATCGCCAGGTTTAAAGGCTAATTTTTCATTAGATCCAATAACGTAGCCTTCTCCCTCTAGTATGAAGACTTCATGCTCCCATGGGTGGCTGTGGAGGGGTGTGCACCCTCCAGGCTCTATTTCGAATAGTCTCATTGCAAAATGTTCAGCTCCCATATCTTTTGTTATTAACCATCTAATTTTCGCTCTTTCAGCACCTTTCTCCGCCACGTTTTCAGGCGGAACCTCAGTGTAATGACGTATTTTCACAAATCTCACCAGCTTAGATTTTCAGGCATCAACCCCTTGTGCCCAGCAACGTTACCTCTAGTCTTTTATAGCTTCTAACAAGCTCATAACATTCCACAATTTTACGCGTGTGTATGGAGGCATATTAGGATCCTGTAATATTTCATCTAGGATTGATATGGCATTCGAGGCTCTAACAGCGTGGGTGTATTGGGTATCCTGTAAAGCGTTAATAGAGTCCTTAGCTGCTTTTCTAATATTGCGTGGGGTTGTTGTATCCTCTGAGACTTCTGTGAGGATGGCTATTGCCTGCCTCATTCGCTCCTCATACTCCTGAATTTTCTTCTTCCCCACCATTATTATCACCATGGGATGAGATAATCCTTTGAATAAACTTGAGTAATCAGTTATATTAGGCTTTTATTTTAAACCTATTCTCGAGGGGTTAATATGGCGCATGTTGAGAATGAGGATAGGGAAGCTGTTAAGCGGATGGCTGAGCTATTAAGGCAGGGGTTCACGTTGACTGAGTTAGCGTGTCCGGTTTGTGCCTCGCCAATATTTAGAATGAAGAATGGAGACTTATGGTGTGAGAAGTGTAGGAAGAAAGTGATCGTAGTTAGGGATGAAGAAGAATTAGCGAAAATAAGGGGCGCTATGGCTCTTGAAAACCTTGAGAATATTCTGCTATCCAAGATAGAGGATATACAGAGGAGGATGCAGGATGAAACGGATGTTGAAAAGTTGCAAAAACTTAGTACAGCATTATCTGAATTGCTTGATAGCTTAGAAAAGATACGTAAAGCCAAGAGAAAATAGGCGAATTTGATGCTTGGGCTTTATACAAACTTCCCCCAGCACATTCATAGGGTGCTACGCTTTAAGGCTTTAATTTCAACGAAAAAGCTTCAGCGCACTATGGTTAACACGCTTCATGATTTGAACACAAAACGTCAGCTGCTGAGTTATAGCGCAGATGTCATAATGCATTTTGAATTTGGGATAGCTGATGGTGAAGACTTTAACTACTTGGATGCAGAGGAGGTTGAAAAAATACTGAAAGCCTTGAATGGTGGAGAAGTTAGAGTTTTAGATTTTTTCTGCGTCATATGTTACTATAGGGTTGAGGGGTTATCGAGGAAACCGCTTAAATTTGACTATTACATGTTACGGATGATCTTTGACAAGGGAGAGTTGGAGATAAGAGTTTACCATGAGAAGGGGCCTAGGAGAGTAGCTCCAGAGGAGCTTGCTGAATTCATAATTAACAAAGTTAATGAAAAATCTTCGAGAAGGGTTCTGAAGACTATTTAATTTTTTTAAGGGCTGATAATGTTAAGTGTAAGATTTCTTTTGCAACTTCTCTTTTGCTTCTATTACCATCAACCCTTATGAGGTCTCCGCTTTCAACAAGTTTGAGGTATATTTCTCTAACTTTTATCTCATTTTCCAAGTTTTCCATAACTGACTTAATGGTTTTTAGCCTCTTTATAGCCACCTCTGGATCTACATCTATGAATATTGCTAGGTCTGGTTTTATTGCGTATTCATTAATTTTCCTTATCCAGTTTATGTCTAAGCCAGCTGCGCCTTGGTATGCTAGGGATGAAAAAAGGTATCGATCGGATACTACTACTTTACCCTCCATGATGGCTGGAATCACTTCATCGTCAAGATGCTCCACCCGATCAGCTGCAAAAAGCAGAGCTTCAACAATGCTTGAGATTCTTTTATCTCTGTGCAGGCAGTATCTCTTAATGAAGGAGCCTATTTTACCACGACTTGGCTCAGCAGTATAGATAGCACGGTAGCCCATCTTGTTAAGGCTGTTAACGAGCATTCTAGCCTGTGTTGTTTTTCCACAACCATCTATGCCCTCTAGGCATATGAAGAAACCCCTGTGACTCAATCGATTTCCTCCAACTTATATCAATTGTAGAACGTATTTTGGGCTTATATTAAAAAGATGCTCCTACCACTAACTATTGTTGATAAGGGGGATGAGCGAATGGTTGATGAATATTGGGGAGAGATAAAGGATCCAGTGCATGGGTATATATACATTACAGAGGCGGAGAAGGAAATTATAGATTCCTATCCATTTCAAAGGCTGCGGAGGATACGGCAGCTTGCAGGTTCAGAGTACGTTTACCCCGGTGCTAACCATACGAGGTTTGAGCATTCCCTCGGCGTTATGTATCTGGCTGGCAGGGTTGTTGAGAACCGTAACATTTCAAGGGTGATAGGTAGGGATGAGGCTGAAATGGTTAGGATAGCTGCCCTGCTTCATGATGTGGGACATGGCCCGTTTTCCCATGTTTTTGAGCATGTTTTAATTAAGCGATTAAATAAGACACATGAGGATATGACTTCATGGTTGATAAGGGAGAGTGAGTTAAGGGATATTATAAGCGATATGGGATATGATGTTGAAACTATTGCTAAGCTAGCTGTTGGCAAGCTTGCTGGGGGTAAAATCTTTCTAAATCAGATAATTAGCAGTGCTGTGGACGTTGATAAACTGGACTTCGTTGTGAGAGATACTTATCACACGGGTGCAGAGTATGGTTTCGTAGATGTTTTTCGCCTCATTCAAACTTTTGATGTTTTTGATGGAAATCTTGCAGTGGATTTAGGCGCCATATCGACGTTGGAGGCTTTTATAATGGCGCGGATGGAATCCTTTAAGAGCATATACTTTCATCGCGTAGGTAGGGCAGCCCAAATAATGCTGGCTATGGCTCTTGAGGAAGCTGATGAAGAGATAGGGCTTACAGGCTTCAAGACGCCTGAAGAATACTTAGCTATGGATGATTACGTGGTTTGGAGTCTATTGAAAGAGTGTGAGAAATCGAGGGCCATTATTGGAAATCTTGAAAGGCGTAGAATGCTGAAGTGTGCTTATGAGCAAGTATTCTATGTTAGGGATAAAACTGTGACAAACATTTTTAGTGCTGAGGAGTTTCGAAACCAGATTAGGGATAGGATTGCTAAGAGAGCGAATATAGATCCAGATAAAATTGTAATAGACGTACCCACCGTTCCCTCAGTGCCGTATTATCACTCAATCTTAATGGAGCCTATGGAGATCCCAGTTATATGTAGAAGTCATGATGGGCGCAAGGAGCTTAAACGTTTAAGCGAGATTTCGGGAATTTTTGACGTGTTAAGGGGGTTCGTAAACATCTTAAGGGTGTATACAGACGAAGAGAATCGAAAAATAGTAAGTAAGGCGGCTATGGATGTTTTAGGCGGGATACCATCATCAGCTAAAATATCATTTTGAGGGACAAATATGGGTTTTGAGCTAAGGGGTAGGGGAATTGTTGAGGGAAAATGTGTGGCGGAAGCCCTCGTCTCATCCATGCCTATAAGTTTTCTCGGGGATGTGGATCAAAAA
>JAGTRA010000056.1:0-396 GCA_018396935.1 Candidatus Bathyarchaeota archaeon | reverse complement strand
TTTAGTTATAGCGAAGACGCATGACTTATACGGCAAGTTGTTAAAGGGTAAAGTTTTATGTTTTCCACATGGGCATGGCTCCACGGTTGGCAGTTACGTACTATATAGCCTAGCTAAAAGTGGCCTAGCTCCAAAGGCGATAGTGAATGAGAGGGCGGATCCTGTTATAGTTGTAGGGGCTGTTATGGCAAACATACCTATGGTGGATGGAGTTGATATCACCCGTATAAGGACAGGGGATATTGTGGAGGTAGACGCCTATAGGGGAATAGTGAAGGTAATAAGGTGAAGTGGTGGGAAGAGGAGGCCATGTATCTAACGAAGGAGGAGGAGCGAGTTTATGATGGCGAATATGGTTGGGCTAGACAGGTTTGCATGAAGATTCTGGTAAAGTTA
>JAGTRA010000055.1 GCA_018396935.1 Candidatus Bathyarchaeota archaeon | reverse complement strand
CACGTCTCAGGATTAATAGCTGGGGCACAGCTCCATGACCCGATTAGAGGAGGCACACATGCATTTTTCGGATCCACACAAATCCTTCTTTGGCCCTCAGGGGGCATAATTCTAGCGGATAAATCCATGGAGAGGTTATTAAGGGAAAGATTTTTCCAAGGTTGTGGATGACACCATTGGAATCGCATAGCTGCTTTAACATTAGCTTTGACTTAAACGAAAAAGATTTGGCAGAAAATATGCCGAACAATTAACTCAAGGGTATTGGCGAAGGTACTTTACGATTACAGCTTTTCCAGTTAAATGCTCAAAGATGGGATTCACAAATTCTCATCATCCTAGAATTCGGAGACCCTAAAAGAGACAAAAAGGTTGCAGATAAGCTTGAACGTGCAAACATAATAGTTGATATTGTGGTTAGAGCTAGAGTCTCTGAAAGTTACTAGGCATGGAATGAAGACGCCTGAAATGTTAAGGATTGCAGAATTAATCAAAAGAGCAGTTGACGGAGAGAATCCTAAAACATAAAGCGTGAAGTTTCTAAACTTATGCTATGAATTTAGAGATATCAAATGCGCTCTTAACTCCCCTGAGGGAATGTTGCAGCAACCAATAGGTTTGCAAACATGTCTTAAAGCTGCTGTGAGGTAATCAGAGATCCAATAAATACAAATAAAAAGGCGATAGAAAAAGCGGGGGTTATTTTGGATTTTGGTTAAAATATCGCTATGAATTTACTTGGATGCTGTTTTACTTTCTTCAGCTTTCTTTTCTTCAGCCTTCTTCTTTCCCTTCTTTGACATGTAGATCTCCCCCCAAAAATATCAACAACCAAAGAGGCGTATTTTCCTTTTTCATCTTCAAAAATCGCCTATACATCTCGTGCTTAAAAACTTTGCTAGATCCCAAGATAGTTAGAGACATCACGGTATCAGATGCGAATAACTCTTTTTCCAAGTTATCTCCTTAATGACGCTTTAAATGATATATACGCCGAAAAGAAGACTATTCCTGATAAAACAAACGTGAATGTAAAGCCAAATATCTGCGCGGTTGATGGCCCAAGATAGGCGCCTATAGCGCTTCCTAGACTCACTAAGGAGTCGAATAATCCAGCCTTACCCGCTGGAATAAGCTCCATTGATATAGAGAGAGCATAAATGTGGTACAAGGCGTATGTGAGCCCCATTAAAGCTAATATTAAGGCAACGAATGCCACTGTATGAAGCCCAATAATAGTGATTATAAACAGGAGGAAAACTAGGATGCTTCTCAACATGACTATTTTTTGCAAGTAAGTTTCCTCCTTACATATCCCAGCTTTTCTACCTGCTAAGCAGTAGCCAAATGCGGCTGAGCATGAGTTTAAAACGTAGACTAAGTAAACCATACTTGTACTTAATTGTAAGTTTTGAGCTAAAAATATTGGTAAAGGCGTAAAAAGTGTGCTTGAAGCGAAGGCAAAGAGCATTAAGCCTACACAGAAAAACGTGAGGTTTTCTTTTATCAAGTTTTCAGTTACACGTAAGCCGCTCAAAACTTTGGAAGCTATTGTTAAGCCTCTACAGGCGAAATTCGTAATTCTCTCTATGCGTACCAGTCCACGCTCAAGAATTAATATAGGATCTGTAACCAGGAAGATGGATGAAATGAAGGCTAGAAAATTTAAAAAGCTACATATTATGAGTATGGTTGCTGAATTAGAGTTGAAGCTATAAGCAAATACTCCGAAAATCAAACCTATTAACCAGCCTATTTCAGTAAAGCCTTCATAAAAGGCAAAGGATTTTTCCCATTCACCACGCGAGTACAACTCGGATATTAAAACATTTTTAGGCGGCTCATGTGCAACATGGAAAATGCTCATAACTATGTATAGAAGCATGAATAGAGTTTTATCCTTAGTGAGCGTAAGAAGGTAAAGTATTATTGATAATGCAATAAATGATGTTAAGATGTAGCGTTTATATCGCATAGTTTTATCGCAAATATAGCCCCAAAAGAGGGAGGCTGGGATAGCTACGAGAGTAGCAATGGACACTATCAACCCTACATCAAGCAGGGACCCGCCGATGCTAATGATGTATAGTGGAATGAATACGGAGAGCAATCCATAAGCCATCTCATGTACAAAGAAGCCTATTTGCCACATGGCTGGAAAACCTAAAAGCATAGCTTTAAAACTTTCCTCCAGCAACTTACACCTTGTCAAAATTAAGGTATTGTATTGTTTTATATTTCAAACTAATCGTGCGGACTGTTTCATAACAGAAGATTAAAAATGATTGAGAAACTGTGAAAAGCAATATCAAGCTACAACTTCATTTTGCAGAGCGCAATTACCGCCATGGTTATACATGAAACTATGGTGACTATAAATGGAAGAGGAGCCCATAAACCGTAAAGGATACCGCCGACATATGGTGCCATAAAGGATACAGCCATGCTTATTGTTTGAGGCACGGATATCCATCGGGCTCTAGCTGATTCAGGAGCTAATGGTCCTATGATGGCGCTCATAAGAGACCAACTTATGTATGAAACTCCTGAAAGGAAGGCAGATAGTGCCAGAAGGCTACACCCTCCAGATGTCAATAATATGAGGATTGATACGCTGTAGATGCTCATAGATATTGCAAGAGAGTATGACTTACCTAATTTGTCGCCAAGTTTACCAAGTAATATTCCCAAAATCACAGATCCAGCAAATGATATTGAGCCAAATAATCCTATTTCAAAGTCTCCGTAACCATAAGTCTCGCTTAAAAACTTTGGAATAAACGGACGAATCATCAGTAAAGTAAACATTAAAGCTGCGAAGAATATGGACAGAAATACCAGCATGCGAGATTTTAATATTTCCAAAAAAGATGGCTGTGATTCAGCGCTTTTTTTCCACTAACTGGCTACCTATGGGAAATAGTAGAAGGAGAGCTGCCAAATACAGTATAAAGGCTAAATGAAAGACAAGATGCATACCGTACTTTTCAGCTAGGTAACCGCCTAAGGCTGGAGAGAATATATAACCCAGAGACCAAGAAGAGGATAGTATTGTGAATGTTAAAGTTAATTGGCTCTTATCAGCTGCGGTGACGACATAAGCCGTGCCCGTTGGACCACTTAGCCAGAAGCCATATAAAATCATTCCTGGCAACATTTGAAGCCAATTTTTAGCCAGAGAGAACATGAGAGGCACGGGAAGCCATACAAGCCAAGCGGCGATTATGATTTTCTTGCGATCATAGCGATCAGCGATTATCCCAGCGATCATCAAGGTTATAACCGAGGCGAGAGCTGTCACCGTGTAAAGGATGCCTATCTCACTTGAGCTGGCGCCCAGCGCTAGGCTCATGTAGTGGGGTAATAGGTATGAATATAAGCCATCTCCAAAAGCTCCCACAAAGTTTGACATAAAAATGAACTTTAAATCCCTACTAAGAACCTGGAAGATAGACTTAAATCTTAAACAAGTTAACAACTTTAATTCACACAGCCTCGAGCTGAAACCGACATTAGAGAGATGGTAGTTGAATAATTAAGGTTATTTGACAAAAAAGGCTAATGTTTCACTCTCTACGATCAATCATATCGAAGACTCCAGGCCCTGTCCCTATAAGCACCACTGGGATTTTTAATTTATTTTCAATATCCTCGATAAATCTCTTAGCTTCGCTTGGAAGTTCATCGTAGGACTTTACACCTTTGCATTCTGGATACAATACATCCAGCTTCGTTAATGCAGCCTTAGTTGCTCCATTAACCATAACTGACCTCTTAGCTAATTCAAAATTAAAGGGAGCAGCACGTCTTTCACGACCAGTTCCAGCGGCCACCTCAAACCACCCACGCTTAATAGCCTCTTCTCTAGGAATTTCTCCAGGCAATGGACCAGCACCCACGCGGGTTATAAAGGACTTAAAAACAATTAAAACTTCATCAACTTTTGTCGGACCAACACCGGCCTCTGAGCATATAGCCGACGCGCTCGTATCTCGACCAGTAACGTAGGGATATGTCCCGTAGTATAGGGATAGAAGGAAACCCTGAGTACCCTCCAACAACACGTTTTTACCAGAGTCTATTGCTTCATTAACCTCTAAGGGTACATCAGCCAAATAAGGTTGAAGTTCAGGAATATCCTTAGCAAGCTTAGCTGTTCTACGAACTCTTTCTTCAATAGCGGGGCCAACACCCCAACCAGTTGTACCTATTCCCCTTAAATGGGCGCTTGTTTTATCCTGTATGGCATGTTTTTCCTCAATTATTGATGCCTGATAGTCTACGCCTATGCGGTCCTTAACATTTGTAACCTCAACTTCCTCTAGAAACTTTGCAACATGAACGTTCGCACCAGCGCCTATTAGCAGACGACATTTATCATAGACAAAGGCTGAAGGAACCATATGTAATGCGTATCGATTGCCGTTGATCCAAACGGTGTGAGCAGCATTAACAGAGCCTGTTCTGACGCATATGTCTATTTTATCCTTTAAAGCTAGGTATGAAACTATTTTCCCCTTACCTTCGTCGCCCCAAAAAGCTCCAACTACAGCGGTGCATGGCATACTAGATCATCAAAGCCCAATGAAAACACAAACAGTCTATTTAAGGTTGCTCCATAATTGAGTAACATTTCGCTTCAAAAAGTATGCAAAACACTAGCCGCATCCACCTAAAGTCTGGATTAAGCTTAAATCTACAGGTTTAACCCAAGCGATTTTTCTTAAAGGTACTGTAAAAACCTTATCCTCACCATAAGGTGTGCATTTAATAGAGGCTTTTCCCTCAGAATCGCAACTCTCTAAATCTGTCAATTTCACATTTATTATTACAGAGCCATCCTTCAAGTATATGTTAACGTTCTTACCGAGAAAAGCCCTAGCTATATTTAAGTTAAATGCCATAAACTTATCACCACTCCAAGTTTTCTTCAGCAATTTTGCTCCAACAATCCCTACATATGGGCAGCTTATCACCCTTAAAAAGGATGTAAACCTCAATATCGCTTCCCTTACAATCCTTATTCCAAGGGTTTCTACATTTTTCAACATTATCAACCATGCTACCACCAATAAGCGGTTTATTTATCCTCCTTTTTAAAAGTGGCTGCGAAACGGATTAACTAGAAAGGGGAGAGAGATAAGTTAAAGTGAAAGTCTACACCCTTAAATAGGGACTATTTCAGGCAGCATTTTCTCTTCATACACCCTCAACAATGCGACTGTAGGCTTTGTTATAAAAGGAGGAACGGGAGCTGTGGGGCTTCCCGGGTTGATAAGTAAAACCCTACCCTCCCACCTTACACTTGGATGATGAGTATGCCCATAGACAAGAACATTAAAACCATTTTCCTTGGCAACTTCTAACATCTTCCTAACACCATGAAGAACACCAGGATCATGCATAACGCCAACCCTCCAACCAAAAACTTTTACAGAATTCCTCTTCGGAAGGCGCCCACGAACCTCAGCTTATTTGGGGTGTTGATTTTATAATTCATGCTGGTGATTTGGTTGATTTCTCTGTTGTAGAGAAATTGGAGGGGATGGCACCGGTTCTCACGGTTTATGGAAATATGGATAACTCTCTAATCACCTTAATGTACTTCGACACATTTTCCTTGGAGAATGATTTGTTACAAATTATCTATGCTCTACTTAACTCAATTAAAAAAGAGAGGAGACGAAGTGTCTAAACATTTACTTTTTGGATTTCCTTACAGTGTATAAGTTGGCTATGCCTATAGCTATAGCGATGATTACTCCAATGATTATCATAATGTCTACAACTGTATATGTAGGTGCTTCCTGCTTAATAACTTCTGGCTGCTGCGTCTCTGCAGCCGGGACTACCCCTATAGCTGTTGAATCACATGACTCCCAATAAGATTTTGTGCCCGGGAATACGGCAGTTATTGTATATACTCCCTCGTCTGGTGGAGTCCAAAGGTAACTGAAAATTCCGCCGTTAAGTGGATCAGTTATCGTTTCCCCTATATATATTGCTGTACCGTTAGATAGTATCGCATAAAGCTGAACTACCACACCCTTAACCTTTTGTGGCATGGGCTTCTGCATAAGCAAGTACTCTATCCAAGGGGTCATGTCTTCATCAGCCACGCAGGGCGTGCCCTTTAGAGCTGGGGAATCATCGAGAACTTTACCACGTATAACGACGCTCGAACCCTTGGTGACGGCTATTGATGGGGCTTCGACGGTTACTTTTGTTTTGCCCTTGCCGAAGCAATATATCTGCATATCATAGCCATTTAATACCACAAGATACCCTTCGGCTACAGCTGGAAACATCCAGTATCCTGAGATATTCCAAACAGGCTTTCCTGTGAAGGCATCAACTACATGAAGTCTATACCCACGCATCAAAGGAGAGTCTGGGGAATGCTCTCCTGTAGCGGCGAAAATCTTTCCGTCAGCTATAGCCCATCCATTAATTACGTAAAATGGCCAATGACCATATGGAGTTTCATAACCAGCGCTTCCAGTATAATAGTCCCATAGATGCCTACCTGTTTTAATGTCATAAGCGTGGATCATACCGTCATACGCCATAGTATAGAATATTTCGTAGGCTGCTGCACCAGTTTCATCATACATTCCCCAAGCGTTAGTGAATGGTTCAGTAACCCATATCTCCTCTCCTGTAAAAGC
>JAGTRA010000054.1:382-6824 GCA_018396935.1 Candidatus Bathyarchaeota archaeon | reverse complement strand
TTGCCGCTTCCTCCATCAAAGTAGCTTCATCAACTTCGTCGTCAAATCTTTCAGAAGTTGCAAGATGCTGTCCAAAGGCATCATTAGGCATTAAAATAGCATTCTCAACGATGTATGTAAACATGCTATCAGGCCAATGCAACATAGGCGCTTCTATAAATTGAAGAGTTTTCCTTCCAAGCCTAAGTTGATCCCCAGTTTTTACAGTTTCAACATTTGATAGCCCGCTATAATACTTTGGGATGTCTTCCCCACAACGTTTAGAGGCAATTATTTTCGCATTTTTCGCTTTTTCAGCTATGGAGGGGAGGCTTCCTGAATGATCTTTTTCAAGGTGATTAATAATAATGTAGTCAATATCACTTGGGTTGATAATTTCGTTAATATTTCTCAAAAATTCATCTGAAAAATTGCTCTTTACAGTATCTATTAAGGCTACTTTTTCATCAACAATAAGGTAGGCGTTATATGTTGTCCCACGACGAGTTGAGTAGCCATGAAAGTCCCTTATATCCCAGTCTATAACTCCAACCCAGTAAACATCTTTCGCTAATTCAATATTAGCCAAGATTTAGCTATGCCCCCACCGGTACATAATAAGGCAGCTCGGATTAATGAACATTTCCAAAATAATGTACTGTCAAGGCTTATATCATGAAAATTAGAGAGTTATTATTATGCCTGTGATTAATGTAGATAGCCGTAATTGGGATGAGGAGATTATCCGCTCTAATGTTTTAACAGTAGTGTACTTTTGGCATGAGCGATGCCCATGGTGCAGGGAGATGGAGCCAATATTCAACAAGGTAGCGGCGGAGTATGAGGGGAAGGTTAAGTTTGCTAAGCTAAATGTTTTAGAGTCTGTAGAGAATCGAGAGTTAGCAATAAGTCTCGGCGTTACAGGGACACCTACCTTGATTTTCTTTTGTAGCGGCAGGGCAGTAGCACAAGTTGTTGGCTTTATAACAGAGGAGGAGCTTAGGGAAACTATAGAGGATACGCTTGCACGTCACAGTGTATGTATAGCAAAAAGCTCTGACCTTAGAGATTACATATTTTAATCGATTTGGCTTGTTACTGCCTTAAAGCCTCTAGCCACCATTGTAATAGACTGCAGCTCCATAGCTGTATTTGGATTCCTTACTAAACTTATCCATAATCGCTTAAGTTATCCTCAAAAAAGGTTATATCTTGCTGACTGATATTGTGGTGTATTTGCGGGTGCAAACGTGATGAAAGGTGATCGACAAATTCGAGGCTGATTTTGTAAAATTATTAAGCATGGATTACCGCCCGCTGGAAATTGAAAGGGAAATCCGTGAGTTCTGGGAGAAAAATTGCATACAGGAAAAACTCATGGAGCTTAGGATGAAGAATAACATAGGCGTTCTTGGGTATGTAGAGGGGCCTCCAACCCTCAATGGAATACCCCATGTAGGTCATGCTCGAGGACGCATCATGAAAGACCTCCGCTATCGATGGAAAACCATGCAAGGCTACTTTATACCCTTCTGGGCAGGCTGGGACTGTCAAGGGCTTCCTGTGGAACTTGAAGTTGAAAAACTGTTAGGTGTTAAAAACAAGAGAGAACTTCTTGAACGTGTTGGCGAGGAACGCTTTGTTGAGGAATGTAAAAAGACCATAATGCGCTATCATAAGGAGTGGGTTGAAGCTGACAAGAAGCTTGGCCTCTTTATAGATCAGAGGAAAGCTTATTGGACTTATACAGACGAGTACATTGAGCGAGAGTGGCAATATCTTAAGAGGGCTTGGGAGCAAGGCCTCCTTGAAGAAGGCTATTATGTTGTAGCATATTGCCCAGGGTGTCAAACAAGCTTAAGCAGCGCAGAGGTTGGGTATGAAGGCTCCTATAAGGAGGTAGAAGATCCATCACTTTACTTCAAATTTAAGTTGGCAGGCAGTGATAACGATTACTTCCTAATCTGGACAACTATGCCTTTCACGATAGTTACTGATCTAATGCTTGCAGTTCACCCCGATGCAGAATATGCCAAGGTGCAAGTTGGAAATGAAAACTGGATAATTGTTAGACAACGGGTTGAGCCATTAATGCAGGAGCTCAACATATCTGAGTATAGAATTGTAGATACCATGCCTGGCAGAAGCCTTGAGGGGATCAAATATGATTATCCATTCAAGGATCTTATTCCTAAACAGGCTGAGTTTGATGAGCATCCACTAGTACACAGGGTTGTATGTGAGGACTTTGTGGACGTTAATACCGCAACAGGTGTTGTCCACTTATCGCCGGGAAATGGTGAAGAAGACTTTGAAGCCGCTAGGAAGAGGGGTGCTCCTGTTTTCGCCCCATTTGATGATGAAGTGAAGTTCACTAATGAAGCTGGAGCATTTAGTGGCTTATTTGCTAGAGATGCTGATGAAAGAGTTATTGAAGAGTTAAGGAAGCGTGGTCTACTTGTTCAAGTTAAAACGATAAAACATGAATATCCAACTTGCTGGCGCTCCCACCACAGAATCATTTGGCTTGCAAGGAGGGAGTACTTCCTCAGAACAGATAAGATTAACGATAAAGTTGTGGAAGCTGCGGAGAAGGTCGAATATTACTTCGAACAGCCGAAGAACCGCTTTATATCATTCCTTAAAGAGGGGAAGCCTTGGTGTATATCCCGCGAAAGAGTTTGGGGTGCTCCTTTGCCAATCTGGGTTTGTGAGAAATGCGGCTATAAGACGCTTATAGCTAGTAAGCGTGAACTTCTTGAAAGGGCTATAGAGAAGCCGCAAGGCCACTTCGAGCTCCATAAGCCTTGGATAGACCGCATTAAAATTCAATGCGAAAAATGTGGAGGAATCATGTATAGGGAGCCTTTCGTGCTTGATACTTGGCATAATAGTGGAGCAGCACCATATGCCCGCTTTACAGATGAAGAATTTGAAAGATTTGTCCCCGTTGACTTTTTAACAGAAGGTATAGATCAGACTAGGGGTTGGGCTAACTCCCTCCTCCTTGAACATGTAATTTTAACGGGTAAGGCTGAAGCTCCATACAAGGCTTTTCTATTTCAGGGCTTAACGCAAGATGCTCAAGGAAGAAAAATGAGTAAGAGCCTCGGCAACGTTATTGAAGTCAAGAAGTTACTGGAGAATGCCTCAGCGGATGTTTTTAGGTTCTATATGATGAGGAAATGTTCACCGATAGATTTCATGAACTTTGACCTTGAAGAAATGAGACGGCGCCCATATCAAGTGCTTTCAACACTATATCACCTTAACCGCTTCTTCGTACAAAATGCTGTCTATGATGGATTTAATCCAAGGGAGCATAGCCTGGAATGGGCAATGAATAGAGGATTGTTGAGTAATCCAGATCTTTGGGTTCTCTCTAAGCTTCAACACACCATTGCAGAGTACACAGCAAAACTTGAAAGTTGCGAATTTAACTTAGCCATGGTTGAAATTGAAAACTTTATTGTGGAAGTTGTAAGCCGCCTATATGTCCCCATGATTCGAAAAGAGCTGTGGACTGATGACCCTGAAACGTTGAATAGGCGTCTAGCCATATATGCATGCCTTTGGCATATACTTAAAACAATGGTGCTGCTCTTCAACCCCGTTACACCCTTCCTCAGTGAATTCTTATACCAAAAGATTTACAGAAAACTTAATCCCGATCTTCCTGAATCAGTGAACTTTGAAAGTTGGCCTAAACCTGATTGGAAGGTTAGAAACCCTGCCCTTGAAGAAGCTTTTGAAAAACTCTTCACCTGTGTTTCAGCAGTATACTCAGCTAGGCAAAAGGCTAAAGTAAAGCGGAGGTGGCCCCTGAGGAAGGCTATAATCATTGCTCCAGAAAGTATTTGCCAGCTGTTGAAACCCCTAAATGAGCTTTTCCTAGAAATGGCAAATGTTAAAGAGGTTGAGTATCTCCAAGAGCCGCCAAAAAACATTCAAGATGAAACAGTAGCTGAAAAGTGGGCTTACGCATCAGAAGGAGGCATAACCGTTTACCTAGATATTCAGCGAGATGAGCAACTCTTAGGCGAGGGATTAATGCGTGACATAGCTAGAAGGGTTCAAGCCTTAAGGAAGGAGTTAGGCTTTATACCAACAGAAATTATTGGAAGCGTCTACATTGCCGGCCTTAATGAAGAACAGCTCAAACTGCTTAAGCCTTTCACCAGCCAAATGGCTGAATTGGTTCGAGCCAGAGAAGTTCAGCTTTATAGCGGCCAGCCAAAGCTAGAGGCTAAGTGGCATCGATATCAATTGGACGAAAGTGAAATACAAATAGCCATACTATAGGTAAAAAGCTAAAAGGGCTAAAAATAGAAAGCTTTAGGTTTTAAGCTGATTTATAACCGCTTCTAGTGCTTTTGAGGCATTATCTATTTTTTCTTGAAGTTTATTTAATTTTTCTTGAAGTTCAGATTTTTCTCTCCGTTCCTTTTCTAGTTCCTGCTTAAGTTTATCCACTTCCTCTTTAGATGGAGCTTCTGCCTCCTTTACTAAAAATGGCAGAACCTTTTCTCCACGTAGTAGCATTTCATAGGTTTCTCTGACTAGGCGGCCTGCTTCAGTCTTCCCAGTTAAGTGGGATCGTATTGTCTGTTCGCCTCTTCCAAGTTCGTCAGCTATTTTTGTAACAGTCATACCTGCTTTTTCTCTAGCAAGAGCGCCTGCAGCAACAGCTAATGAATCTATCCATGTTATACGATCCTTTGGATCAGCACAACGCATTTTCTCAATAACATCCTGTCTTGAAACTGTTCCAAGAAGCAAAACTGCTTCAAGTTTTTGAATATCTTCACGGCCTATGGGTTTCAGGGGGACTTCAATTTCACTCATAACCCTCACCTCCCCCCTCCATAAATCCTCTAGGGGTTATCTTGATAGTTTTATTCGGATATACTATTATACCTTTACTTGTTATATCAAAGGGATGACGCTTCATTGAGTGACTAGTGCCACGCATCTTCCAAACAATTATTGAACGCTTAAGTTCTCCTTGATACTCGTCTAAGTCAAGCCTAATAATTCCATCAGCTGCGTGTTCAACGCCGGGGCCTCCAAACCCCCTATCAGTTACACTAACTTGGCTAACAAGAAAGCCTGTGCAGCCTAATCCTGCAAGAACCTTTTTAATAAGCATAAGGGTGGACCTAGCTAGCATTGGCTTCGTCATATATAATGTCGAAACAGAGTCGATAACAACTCGTTCAGCATTAATATCCGTTATAGCTTGACGTATAATGTCAAGAAAGCTTGGAATATCATCTGGATCCTTAACAACGTAGCGCTCTTTTTTTGCTGCTTCACCTATCCCAGACGTAAAGGCATCTACTATCGCGAATTTTCCTTCCTGCTCATAACGCCTAGGCTCCCATCCAAAGCGATCCATGTTAATTCTAACCTGGACAGGGTGCTCCTCAAGGGTTACCAATACGCCAGGTTCCCCAAGCTTAAAGCCCGCATAGAGAAATTGTTGGCCAAAAATGGATTTTCCAGTTCCAGGGCCACCTGATAAAAGGACAACATTCCTACGGGGTATGCCACCATTCAATATTTCATTCATACCAGGAATGCCGACATCTACACGCTCACTCATCAAAAACCTCCAAAAATCACTCTACATTGATTTTTAATATAACCTCCACTCCATGTATAAATATTTCCATTAAATTAGCCCTTCTAAATTTCGATTTCACGCAAAAGGCTTTAAGACGACGCCTTAACAAATTTTTGGTGGCGATGAGGGGCCTCCTCTCTTCGCTGAGCATGAGATGACGAGGGGGCATACTCCTGAGCCAAATACTCCGAAAGCTCTAAATTTCTCATGAAGTCAAATTCAAGGGAATATGGGCCGGTAGTTCAGCTGGTACGAACGCCGCCCTCGCACGGCGGAAGTCGCGGGTTCAAATCCCGCCCGGTCCACTTAATTTTTTAAGCGAATCCTTAACTAAAGGAATATTCTTTCCTTTAAGTGATGAAGATTGAGGGCTAAGTACGCTTACTTGCTTGAGGATGCGGAGACCTCAGCAAACGGTGAGGGATCCGCAGCGATGCGGAGACCTCAGCAAACGATAACCTACATTCAAGAGTATCTGGAGGAAAGGGTTAAACAAGGCGAAGCGTTTCTGATACTTGCTTTTTCCACGGACACTTGCGTAACCGCCATAGTGTTAGCTTTGCTGGTTATAGTCGTCAAAAAGTATGGAACGTGCGACATTAGAAAGCTGGCAGAAATAGAACAGAGTGCAGATGAGGAGCTGACAAAATTTGAGACTGAGCAGTGAAAGATTCTTTGAAGTAGCAAAGTATTGGGTGCTGCCCTTAATTTTAGGCTCAATAATTGGCTTAGCCATATTCCTCCTTGTCTACATTTACAAACTGCTAAATTATGCGTCATATATTACTGTAAACTGGAATTCTTCATTTCTTTTAGCCTCAACAATTGTTGCGCTCC
>JAGTRA010000054.1:0-372 GCA_018396935.1 Candidatus Bathyarchaeota archaeon | reverse complement strand
AATTGCAAGAACACATTTCAAAAACGGCTTTGTTAGCTTGAGAGATACCATAAGCAGAACTTTGGCTTCTGCGATAACCATAGGTTTTGGTGGGAGCGCTGGATTAGAGGGACCAAGTCTTTTGTTAGGTGGAGGAATCTCTTCGTTTATTGCTAGAAGGCTAAAGTTGGATCAAAAAGATGTAAAAACACTGTTTCTGTGTGGAGCAGCAGCGGGATTTTCAGCGATCTTTAAGGCTCCATTGACGGGGATATTATTTGCCCTTGAAATACCTTACAAGAGAGATGTTGAAACCGAGGTTTTTATTCCAGCGTCTATTGCTTCTGTTACCGCCTATTTTACGTCCGCCATAACCCTTGGAACAGAAACCAT
>JAGTRA010000053.1:4162-6829 GCA_018396935.1 Candidatus Bathyarchaeota archaeon | reverse complement strand
AAATTTGGCTTATGAAATCATGAGGCCCGGATAAATGAGTCAATTCATAGCGGCTCTATTAATTCTAATTTTGGCGTTAATTATCGACTTGATTCTCGGAGATCCTCCTGATAGGCTGCATCCTACTGTTTGGATGGGAAGGCTAATAACGCATCTCAAATGTATTCTTAAAGGCGGCAGTCCTGAAGTTGAGAGGATAAAAGGCGCAATATTATGTTTGGTTTCAATAATAGTATTCACGATTCCAACATGTCTATTACTTATCGCTGTAAATAGCTTCCTGGGCGCTATAGCCTATGTGATATTAGCAGCTATAGCGCTGAAGCCTACATTTGCCATAAAGGGGATGGCTCAATATACTGTTCCAATAGCTAAGGCGATACAGCAGGGCAGGATAGATGAGGCAAGGAAAATGCTGCCATACATTGTCCGCCGCAGCCCGATTAACTTAACCCCAGCGCAAATAATCTCTGCAGCAGTTGAGTCTATAGCTGAAAGCACCGTTGATGGTATAACATCACCAATTTTCTTTTATGCCTTTTTTGGAGTGCCAGGAGCTATAGCCTTCAGAGTAATTAATACGCTTGATTCTATGGTCGGCTATAAGGATGCCGAGCACATTTGGATAGGATGGTTTTCAGCTAAGGTTGACACTATAGCAAATTATATACCAGCTAGAATCACAGCCATACTGATGATTCCAGCTGCTTGGATACTTAGAAAGAATTGGAAAAATGCTTGGAGAATCCTTAGAAGAGATAGATATAAAACTGAAAGTCTAAACGCAGGGTGGCCTATGGCAGCTATGGCTGGAGCGCTAGATTTAAGGCTTGAAAAACCTGGATGTTACGTATTAGGGGATGGGCACGATCCAAAACCTGAAAATATTTACGATGCATTAAAAGTTATGATAACCACCACGTTTTTATTCATAATTCTCATAACCCTACCTATAATAATGACTCTTTTTACATTTTTAGGATAGGGCGCTGTCTTATCAAAATTGAGCATTAATCATGTTTCATAATTCATAATTCTTTTTAGCTATAATACGCTGTATCAAGGGACAGGGGGTGGAGCCCATAAGCGAAATTCTTCTTGAAGCCTGCAAGGAATTAATTAGTGACGCAAAAGCAGGCTGCATCGATATTGTCTTCAAGGAAATATGTTTAGACATCCTATTTAAGGCACGGCATATATTGTCCGAGGAAGATTTCAAGAAGCTTTTAGCCTATGCATCAGAAAAGGTGCAGGAGAAAGCTCAAATAGAAATTAAGGGCGTTATGGTGTCTCCTAAAGGTTTTTACGGCTCCACCCCATAGTTTTTTGCGCTCATGCAGAGCTTAACTTGTAGCCTATTTTTCGTAAGAATTCCCTGCGAGACTTAATATCTTGTTCTGTTTCTATTCCTTTGCTTTTAAAACCGTCTATAACACCTATGATACCTCTACCTTGATCCGTCTCAACTATCACTACCTCAATCGGATTAGCAGTAGCTGCGTGTATTGTGCATACTTCAGGCACATTCCTAATCTTGTCTAGAACGTTTATTGGGTAGGCTCCCTTAATGTATATTATGAAGCTGTGACCGCAGGAGAGCTCGAAAGCTTTCTCAGCAGCCAAGCGTCTGAGGGCTTCATCATTTCCTTCATGCCTTACTAGGCAGGGGCCGGAAGCCTCGCAGAATCCTATGCCAAACTTTATGCCGGGCACGGAGTTAACGAGGGCTTCATAAAGGTCTTCAACAGTTTTTATAAAGTGGGCAGAGCCTAGGATCACATTACATCCTTCAGGAACATCAATTTTCACGGTTTTAAACTCAAGCATTCGTTCAACCCACCTCCACCTAACATTAAATCATAGCAAAATTAATCAATAGTTAGAGATATCTATTTTCAGAAAACCCTTTATTGAAGGGTAAAGCCTAGCATAGAGATAAGCTTCGTGGAGCGTTAACTAATTGGTTAGAGAGGATGTAAAGGCAATTCTAGAGCCTAAATCTGTAGCGATAATAGGCGCATCTAGACAAGAAGGCTCTGTTGGAAGACGTATACTTACAAATATTATAGAGAGTGGATTCAAGGGGCCTATTTACCCCATAAATCCAAAAGCAAACGAACTATGCGGGTTGAAATGTTACTCGTCCATCCTCGACGTAGAAGGGCCTGTAGATTTAGCTGTTGTAGCAGTTCCAGCACCTATAGTTCCAGAAGTCACAAAACAAGCGGGAGAGAAGGGTGTTAAGGGCTTAGTAGTTATATCTGCAGGCTTCAGGGAGGTGGGTCATGAAGGAGCAAAGCTCGAAAGGGAGCTCCTTAACATATGTAAGAAGTATGGAATGCGAATGGTTGGGCCTAACTGTTTAGGCGTAATAAACACTTCAGTCCCAATAAATGCAACATTCGCATCCTCAAAAGCCTTACCTGGAAGAATAGCCTTTCTCTCCCAAAGTGGAGCTCTATGTTCAGCAATTCTTGATTGGGCACCTGTAGAGGGCATAGGCTTCAGTGTTGTAGTAAGTCTCGGAAATAGTGCAGACCTAAATGTGATCGACTTCATAGAGACATTAAAAGATGATGAAGCAACACGCGTGATAGCATGTTATGTTGAGGGGATAAATGAGGGAGAGACGTTCATAAAAGTTGCTAAAGAAACGTCAAAAGTTAA
>JAGTRA010000053.1:2384-4152 GCA_018396935.1 Candidatus Bathyarchaeota archaeon | reverse complement strand
TGTAACAAACTTTGGCATAAGAGCAGTTTCATCCCATACAGGCTCTATGGCGGGAAGCGCTATAGCTTATGAAACAGCGTTTAAAGAGGCAGGGATAATTAGCGTCGACTCTGTTGAAGAGTTATTTGATAACGCTAAAGCTTTTGCGTCTCAGCCTATTCCACGTGGAAGAAACGTCACAGTGATAACAAATGCAGGTGGACCTGGAATCGTAGCAACAGACAGTTGTGAGAAAGCTGGTTTAGGCTTAACTTGGCTTTCAACAGAAACCATAGAGAGCCTTCGAGCTTTTCTTCCACCACAAGCCTCCGTCATAAATCCAGTAGATGTACTGGGGGATGCATCAGCTGAGCGCTATTTAAGGGCTTTACAAGTCATTCTAAAGGATCCAGGCGTAGATGCCATTATAGTTATTCTAAGCCCGCAAGCGGTCACAGAGCCGCAAAAAACGGCTGAAGCCATTATTGAGGCGCATAGGGAGACGCCAGATAAGCCCATTTTGGCAGTTTTCATGGGCGGTGAAGCTGTGGCTGAGGCTGTAAGGCTTCTTAAAGAAAATCGAATACCTGTGTATGAATTCCCAGAGAAGGCTGTTAAAACTTTACGAAATATGGCGCTATATGGGGAGTTTATTAGTGAGCGTTATGAAGAGGATATTCCTGAATTCGAGAGAGATATTGCAACGGTTAGGCGGATTATAGAGCGTGCTAAAGTTGAAGATAGAACTGTGCTTCTAAGCCCTGAAACAAAAGCCGTCATGAGAGCTTACGGCATAAGGGTTCCAGAAGGAGGATTTGCTCAAAACCTCAGACAAGCTATAACAATTGCAAACAGTATAGGTTATCCTGTAGCTTTGAAGATCGTCTCACCCCACATACTACATAAAACAGACATCGGCGGTGTTGTATTAAACATTAAATCGGATTATGAGCTTGAAAACGCTTACGATAACATGATAAGAAATGCTGCAACCCTTATGCCTCAAGCCCGTATCTATGGCGTTGAAGTTCAAAAAATGGTGCCGCCGGGTAAGGAGGTAATAGTTGGAGTTCATAGAGATCCCCAATTTGGACCTATTATAATGTTTGGGCTTGGCGGGATATACGTTAACCTAATTAAGGATGTCAGTTTCAGACTCGCTCCCTTAAGTAAGAGAAAAGCCTATGACATGATCATGGAGACAAAAGCCTACACGCTTTTGCGTGGGTTTAGAGGTGAAGTCCCATCAGACATAGAGTCCGTCATTGATGTGATGCTGCGTATTTCAAGACTTGTCATGGACTTTAAGGAGATAACTGAGTTGGACGTTAACCCATTATTTGTTTACGAAAGGGGGAAAAACTCTTTAGCTTTAGATGTTAAGATAACCCTATCGTTTAACAGGTGATGATAAATTGTATGAAAAAACTTTAGGTATTTGTGTAACTTCTCCCAAAATAGAGCACTTCGGTAAAACAGCCTTCTGCGCAGGTCTTGCTCAAGTGTTAATGGATGAGGGGTTGAGGATTGGATATTTTAAGCCTTTCAGCTGGAGCAATTTCCTCTATGGTAATGTCAGAACCGACGAAGATGTAGCGCTCATGAAGGAGCTTCTAGGCATTCAGGAAGATTTAAAGATTATAGCACCCATTCAGCTTGGATACTACTATCTTGAGAAGCTAAGCACAATGGATCGTGATGTTGTTATCGAAACAATAAGTGAAAACTTTAGGAAGCTATCTCAAAACAGGGATATAATAATAGTTGAAATGCTGAGGGACATATTCTT
>JAGTRA010000053.1:0-2365 GCA_018396935.1 Candidatus Bathyarchaeota archaeon | reverse complement strand
CTCAACCTTAGAGATATGTAAACGTCTAGGATTAAAAGTTCTAATGGTTTCGTCTACTCATATAGATGCAGCGATAGACGCTATAGTTGCTGAGAGAAATTACGCCTCCGAGAAGGGTGTATCATTCCTGGGACTCGTAATGAATAATGTTGCAGATACGGAGATGGACAGAGTTAGACGGGTTTACTTGCCGCTTCTGGAGAGGAGCGGTATTAAGGTGTGGGGAATAATTCCAGAGAAAACTGAAATGCGAAGCCCAACTGGATTAGAGATAAAGGATATCCTCAATGCGGAGGTGCTAGCATGCGAAGACAAACTGAGCGAAGTTATTGTTGAGAAGTACCTTATAGGCGCCATGACGCCCGACACCGCCTTAAGATACTTTAGGGCTTCACCAAGAAAAGCTGTTATAACAGGCGGTGATAGGCCAGACATATGCCTAGTAGCTTTAGAAACGGATACTTCACTACTACTTCTTACAGGCAATATTCGCCCAAGTCCCCTCGTCCTTAACAGAGCTCAAGAAAGAGGTGTACCGGTATTGCTTGTGCCCTACGACACATACACCACTGTTAATATGCTTCAAGAAATTGCTGGCAAGATAAAGTATGGTGACAAAAAGAGGATAAAGCTTGCTAAACAAATGGTAGCGGAAAATGTTAACTGGAGGGAATTGCTAAAAGCCCTTCAAGAGAGTTAGTTTCACCAAAACTCCTTCTTAAACTCTTAGCACTTATAGCCTAGGGATTGATCTAAACAAAGCAAACTAAAAGGCGCACCTTACTTCTTTCTAATATATATGTTAAGTTCGTAACTTTTAATTTCATTTAAGCCTAATATAGTTGTAACTTTAGGCTAGGTTATCGATTAAAGTGCATGGTTATGGACAAACCGTTTGAGAAGCCTATTAGAGTTCTTCATGTGGATGATGACAAAAGCTTTCTTGAAGTGAGTAAAGAATGCCTTCAAATGTTTGGTTTCTTTGACGTTGATACTGCTTCCTCTGTCGATGAAGCCTTAGAAAAGATGCGGAAAAACGTTTACGATGCGATAGTTTGTGACTATCAAATGCCTGGGAAAAATGGGCTTCAGCTTCTAGAAAAGCTCAGAAAGAGCGGGAATAATATACCATTCATAGTATTTACAGGTAAGGGGAGGGAAGACGTAGCCGTTGAAGCCTTAAGCCTGGGGGCTGAGGGCTACATAAGTAAGAATGGAGATCCGGAGACGGTATATCTTGAACTTGCATCCATGATACGTTTAGCGGTAAATAAAAGTAAGGTGGAAGCAGATCTAAGGATCACCGAAGCGCGTTATAAAGCTCTTTTCGAAAACACCCATGATATAGTGATTTTAACAGATGCTGAAGGCAAAATAATTGACGTAAATGCAGCTATCTACCGTTATAATTTTAAAAGAGAGCAGCTTATAGGTAGAAACATAATTGAACTGTTATCACTTGAACCTGGTTTTATTAAAGAGGCTATATCATGGAATATGGAGAAACCCGTTGAAGGAATTACAGAGATAAAAACGCTAGATGGAAAAGTTCTCGCCACTTATAAATGTAAACCCTTAAGGGTCGGTGATCGTTCAGCTGGTTTACAAGTATTTATAAAAAGCTTAATCGAAGGAGCGAAACTGGAAAAGTTCCCCTTTGAAGAGGCACTTGAGTCGCTTTTAGCCGGAGTTTTGATAGTGGACGAAAGAACCCATGAGATTATTTATGCAAATAAACATGCGCTGGAAATGATAGGGGCTAGAAAAGAGGATGTAATCGGAAGAATATGCCACTGCTTTGTATGTCCAGCTGAGAGGGGTAGATGCCCCATAAGCGATCTAGGTAAGACCGTAGACAGATCTGAAAGAGTTCTATTAAAAGCTAATGGAGAAATGATCCCAATCCTTAAAACAGTCACAGTTATAACGTGGCAAAGTCGCAGATACCTTGTAGAAAGCTTTATAGACATATCTGAGCAGAAAAAGGCTGAAAAGATTTTGAGAGAAAGTGAAGAGACTTATCGAGCTATCATCAATGGCATGAATGATACTGTTTGGGTTATAGACTTCAATGGTAAGTTCATAGATGTTAATGATGCCGCTGTCAAAGTTTTAGGATATTCCAGGGAAGAACTACTTAAAATGGGACCGCCGGACATTGACTCAAGTTTAACTGAGGACCAGATAAGAGAGCTAATAAGGAAAATGCCCAAGGATAAAATCCAAGTTTTTGAAACAACCCATAAAACTAAGGATGGTAGAATTATACCCGTTGAAATATCTTCAAGTCTCATAACCTATAAGGGTGATACAGCGATATTAAGCATTGCTAGAGATATTTCTGAGCGGAAAAACGCTGAAGCTA